>NZ_LN650648.1:1823803-2127771 GCF_900002575.1 Romboutsia hominis
GTCTTTTTACTAGTTTCACCTGGTACCTCTGATATAAAACTTGATCTATCCGTTTCTATCATCTGACCTACCTTTAAAAGACCCATGCTATTTAGCATTTCTGATACTAATCTTGCTATACTAGTTTTACCTGTTCCTGGATTACCTACAAACACCATATTTAAGTTTTGCTCTATTTTAGTATCTATTCCCGCTGCTTTTCTCTTCTCTTGTGCAACTATAAGCTTATATTGGTTTCTAAGTAAGCTTTTAACTTCATTTAAACCTACTATTTGGCTTAGTCTTTCTTCTAAATTAAATTTTGCTTTTGCTTTAAAGTTGAAATTGTCTCTTTCTAGCAAATCTATTTCCTTACTTTTATCATTTATATACTTTTTAGATGCATCTAATATAGCATTTTCAACTATATTTCTTACAAATCTAGCATTACCTAAATCATTTTTACCACTTATTTGATTTTTCGCAAATAAGTCTATTAATTCATTTTTAACGTTTTTTGCTATTCTATATCCTTTTGATTTTGCAATATTTAAAGCTATCTCATACATTTCATACGGAGTATAATCTTCAAAATGTATAGTGTTTAAAAATCTTGATTTAAGACCTGGATTAAATGCTAAAAATTCATCCATATCTTTTTCATATCCTGCAAGTATTACAACTAAATCATCTCTATTATCTTCTATACCTTTTAATAATGCATCTATTATTTCTTTTCCTACTTTATCATCATCACTTTCACATAGTGAGTATGCTTCATCTATAAATAATACTCCTCCCATAGCAGAATTTATTATATCTATAGTTCTTTTAGCTGTTTCTGCTGGGTTTTCTGTTACAAAATCAGCTTTACTAACTTCCCTATATATACCTTTAGATAATATATTTAGTGCATTTAAATATTCAAAAGTTACTCTAGCTGCATTAGTTTTACCTGTTCCTGCATTACCTGCAAATATCATATTTAATGATATATTAGATGTTTTTAGTCCAAGTCTTTCCCTAATTTTTTGTACTTTGTAGTTGTTTTTAACGCTTGTTAAAAATTCTTTTAAATCTTTCATTCCTATAATAGAATTTAATTTGTATTCAACTTCTTCTAATGTAGGTGTTGAATAATCACTAAGTGAGAATATTTCATTTTTTATGTTGCAATATATTTCGTCATTATCTACATATATTAATATTGTACTATTTTCTTTAATATTTTCTTTTAAAATCAAGTTTGTTAAGGGTTTACATAGCTTGTAAGATACATATTCACTAATTCCAAAATTTGAATCTTTTTTATATGTTTCTTGTAAGTATTTGCAAATTCCAAAGTATTCATCGCTTTGATCATCTTCTTTAATATCTAATACTATTTTTACGTTGTGATTTTCTTCTTTTATTTTTATAGTTTCTAGAACTTCTCTTTTTACTATTTTATTTCTTTCCTCCTTATTAAGAGGCTTAGTATATAATACTTTATCTATGTTATTGCTAAATGACTTAGTAAAGTGTTCTTCTATATTAAACTTCTCATCATTAGTTGTATATACTAAGAACTTATTATGACAAACTATATTGTTTATAGTATCCTCATCTTCATCATTTGCTTGTATTAAAAATTTATTTTTTATTATGTAATTATTGTCTAAGTTTAAGCAAGTATTTGGATATACATTTGATAATACATTTAGCATATCTTCACTAGCTTTTTCACTATTTTTAAATAGTATACAAGAAGAATCACTACTTAGTTTTTCATATAAATCTGTTAAAAATGCGCTATATCCTAAATTAAAATTATATGATGCTAAATCTATTTCTTGTATATGTGTATTATCTATAAAATCTGAATTATTTAGGTATTCAAATATCCTTCTTACACTAGTTTTTTTAGCAGTTTCTTTATCCCCTATTAAAAATAATATTCCTTTTTCTTTGTTTATAAATTTTTCTTCAAAATACTCACATATTTCCTTGATAAATTTTTTTGCCCTATAAGCTCTCTATTTAATTTTCTTTCTATATAACTAAATTTTTGTTTTATAAAGTCTTGTTCATTCTCCATATGATTCACCCTTCAATGTTTTATTATTTTTTATAGCCTTAAGATATTCTTACCCCAAAAATTATATTTTATATATATAATATAATTTTTTTTACAAAAAAACCTCATAGATATCTATGAGGTTTCAAAACTGGTGACCCATCCGCGACTCGAACGCGGGACACCCTGATTAAAAGTCAGGTGCTCTACCGACTGAGCTAATGGGTCTTATATAATTTAATAACATAAGCTTACAGCAACTTACTCATTGCAAGTTATCTGCTCTACTATCTAAATAACTATAAGTTTTGGTGGGATTAACAGGGCTCGAACCTGTGACCCCCTGCTTGTAAGGCAGGTGCTCTCCCAGCTGAGCTATAATCCCAAAGTGGTGACCCATCCGCGACTCGAACGCGGGACACCCTGATTAAAAGTCAGGTGCTCTACCGACTGAGCTAATGGGTCATTTGTTTTGTTTACTTCTCTCAACCACAAATATTATTATATTCGTTTTTTTTGTTTCGTCAACACTTTTTGTATATTTTTTCAAATTATATTTTATTTTTTTCTATATCTGTTGATTTTTCTACTTTTTTAGAATTATTTTAAATTTAAAAATTAAAAAGAGTAGTAACCTACTCTTTTATTATTTGTTTAATACTATTTTTTATGTTTAGAATTTATTAACTTTGAAAATACAGTTACTCCTAAAAGCTCTAATACACTTATTATAACAATAGTTCCTCCTGGTGCTATGTCTAAATAAAAAGATATTAATACCCCACTTATTATAGCTATCTCACCAAATAATACTGAATAAAATATTGATTGTTTAAAACTTTTTGCTACTTTTAAGCTTGTAGCTACTGGTATTGAAATAAGGGATGATACTAATAATACCCCAACTATTCTAAGTGTTATTGTTATGCTTGCTGCAACTAATATCATAAATATTGTGTTAATAAGTTTTACAGGTATTTTAGAAAATTTTGCATTTTCCTCATCAAATGTTATATATAATAATTCTTTAAATAATAAACTTACAAATAAAATAATTATAATTGCTACCATAATGATTATTTTTATATCTTCACTACTTACTGTAGCTATACTTCCATACATAAATGAGAATAAATCAAAGTTTGTATTTGATATACTTATAAGTATACCTGATATTCCAACTCCTAAAGCCATTATTATAGCTATTGACAAATCAGCATATTCCTTTAAATAAGTTCTTAATCTATCTATTATTATAGCTGCTATACTTGATGCTACTAAAGATCCTATTAAAGGATTTACACCTACTATAGTAGCTGATGCTATACCTGATAGTGCTATATGTGACAGACTATCTCCTATTAACGATAATTTTTTAAATACTATAAACATTCCCATTAATGGACATATAAGCCCAACTATTAAGGAAGCTGTAAGTGCCCTTACCATAAAATCATATTGAAAAATTTCCAAAATATTGCCTCCCCACTTTAACTACTAAATAAATTAAGCATTATAGATTCATCTATATCTTTTTTGCTATTTTCTATTAATTCTATTTTTTATTTTTTATTAATGCTAATTTTTTAACTTCTTCTTTTACTATAAATAAATCATGAGATACTATTATTATAGTTAAATTTAATTTTTCATTTAACTCTTTTAGTATTTTATAAAATTCTTTTTGTCCGTTTACATCTATTCCAACTGTTGGTTCATCTAAAAATAGTATTTCAGGTGATTTTACAAGTTCTCTAGCTATAAATACTTTTTGTTGTTGACCTCCGGATAAACTTCCTATTAGTCTATCTTTATACTCATACATTCCTACTAATTTTAAAACTTCATCAACTTCTTTTTTGTATTTTTTACTTACTCTTTTAAACAAACCTACCTTAGATACTAAACTTAATGATACTACTTCTTCTACTGTTATAGGAAATGAACTAGAAAATGAATTTGATTTTTGGTCTACATAACCAATTTTATTCCATTCATCAAAGTTATTTATATTTTTATTAAGTAAGTCAATACTTCCTTTAACTGGTTTTAATTTATTTATCATAAGCTTAAGCAAAGTACTTTTACCAACACCATTTTGCCCTATAATACCTATGTAATCACCTTTATTTATATTTAAGTTTATATTATCTAATATAACTTTATCTTCATATCCAAAGCTTACATCGTTAAATTTAATTACTTTATCCATATTTATCCCTACTTTAAAACTAAATTTAGTGTTTCTAAGTTTTTATTCATTAAAGATATGTAATCTTTATTATTGTCAAAATCCTTTTTACTTATATTGTCTATTGAATATAGCACTGTTGTTTTTATATTAGCCTCATCTGCTATAGTTTTTGCTACATTTGGATTTACAAGACCATCAAATAGTATGTATTTTATATTATTCTTTTTTGCATAGTTAGCTATTTCACTTATTTTGCTAAGAGATGGTTCTTGATTTGGACTAATTCCTGTTATAGATATTTGATTTATTTTATATTCATCACATAAATATCCATAAGCGCCATGAGATACTATTATACTCTTATTTTTTTTGTCTTTTAAATTTTCATCATAATTACTTTTTAGCTTTTTTAACTTTTCTATATATTCATTATAATTTTTTTCATAATAGTCTTTGTTTTTTTCGTCTGCTTTGATTAAAGCATTTTTTATGTTTTCACATTCTTTCATAGCTAAATCTACATTTAACCATACATGAGGATCATACTGCCCGTGATTATGAGATTCATGATTCTCTTTTTCGTGATTTTGTTCTTCATCATAAGTAAGTGGTTTTATACCTTCACTTGCATCTACTATCTGTAGTTTATTTTCACTTTTTATTTTATCTGCAAAGCTATCTAATCCTAATCCATTTTTTATAAGTAAATCAGCATTTTGAATATCTTTCATAAGCTTTGGCGTTATTTCATAGTCATGAGGTTCTACTCCTGGTGGAACTACATAATTTATATTTATCTTATCTTTTCCTATATTTCTTGTAAAATCGTATATAGGAAATACTGTTGTGTAAACATTTATTTTCCCATTGTCTTTAGCTGTATTATTACCACTAGAACAAGCTACAGCACTTATCATTGTTATTACTGATAATAATGCTAGTAATATTTTTTTCATATATTTCTCCTTCCATATGTAAATCTTTATAATTATATCCAAAATATTATTTATTTAATCTATACCATTTTTAATTGATAATAAATATCATTATCGAATATTTTATAACTTTTTACTCATTTAGTCAATATATTACATTTTATGTTATTTATAATAACAATAATAGATGTTTATATCAACTGATTTTATATATATATTTAAAATTTTAAAATCTTCCTATATATACTTTATTCATGTATTTTATAATCTATTATAATTTATATTAATTTAATTTATATATAAGAAATACATACATAAAAAAGCTATAAACTCTGGTTTTTAATTCCTATAGTTTATAGCTTTTTTATATTTTATGCTAATTAAATAGCTTATTTCTTATTTTAGTATTTATATTAAAATTATAAACGAGTATCCCAAGAATCACAGAATGCATCAACTGAGCTTACGCCTTTAAATTCAGATTTTCCCATTATCTTTTGTATTACTTGATGTATAGTATTTTCATTATCTGTATATGCATTTATATATGTTGGTACCATTGGTACATCTATTAAGTGGAATGGATTATTTACAGATACACATACTGTAGGTAGTTCTGTAACATACCAAGGAATATCTGGACCCATTGGCATAGCCCATGTTATACGACGTACATTACTTTGAGAGAATCCTTGTACATTTACAAACAGCATTACTGCATCAAACTTATCAACAAAATCTTTTATTGGAGTCATAGCTAATAATTGCTTTCCATTTAAAGATGTATTTGGATCGAATACTTCTACCTCAAATCCTTGTGCTTCTAACTCATTTTTCACTTTATCTTGTAAGCTACCTGTTCCTGCCATTGATACTTTAGATGCAAACCCTGTTGAGTCTACAGTATATAGCATTATTCTTTTGTGAGTTTCTGGCGTTATTGGTAGTTGATTTTTAGTGTTTTTAACTAAAGTTATAGCTTTATCTGCTACATCTTTTGCTACTTCTAAGTGTTTTTCACATCCTATAACAGATAAATTTTCTTTTGGTGGCATTAATGTATTTGATTCTTTTTTCTTATGTAATTTTAACATAGCTTTAAATGCAAGTACACGAGTAACAGCTTCATCTAAACGCTCATGAGTTAATATTCCATTTTCAAGTCCTTTTTTCATAGCTTCAACATCTTCATCTTTATCTCTATAATAAAGTATCATATCGCATCCTGATGCTATTGTTGTAGGTATCATATCTTCTCTTCTTATCATAGAAGTAAGTCCTACCATATGAGTTGCATCAGTAAGTATTAATCCGTTAAATCCTAATTGTTCACGAAGTAATCCTTGTAATAATTCAGGTGCTATAGTAGCTGGCATTATCTCATTATCTTTTATGCCTGGCTTTAACTTTCTTGAGTATTCTGGAAGTCTTATATGTCCTATCATTACAGATTCAACACCTGCATCTATCATTCCCTTATATACTTTACCAAATTCATTATCCCACTCTTCACAACTCATCATATTATTAGTTGTAACTATGTGTTGATCACGCTCATCTAATCCATCTCCTGGGAAATGTTTCATACAACAAGCAAGACCTGCATCATTTGCACCTCTTAAATATTCTTTTGACATTTCAAGTACAACATCTGCATCACTTGAGAAACAACGGCTAGATACAACACAGTTTCTCCAGTTTTTATTTATATCAACTATAGGTGCATAAGTCCAGTTGCATCCTATAGCAGCTGCTTCCTTACATCCATAATATCCTAATTTGTATGCATTTTCTTTATCTTGTGTAGCCCCTATTGTTACATGGTATCCTATATGTGTTCCACCACCAATACCACCATCTCCTCCAGCTTCTATATTAGCTGCTATTAGTGCTGGTATTTTACTAGTATTTTGTATAGTCATATTTTGTTCATATAACTTATCAGCTGACATATTAGAATATCTAAATCCTCCCATGCCATATTTATTAATACGCTCTTTTATCTCTTCTTCATTGTTATTCCAAAGCATATCTACAAATACTTGTCCTATCTTTTCATCTAAAGATAATCCCGCTAATGTATCTTCTACCCACTTGATATCCTCATCTTCTAAGTAAAATGGTTTTGCTTTTAAATCTATTTTCATTTTAATCCCCCTTTTGATAAATGTCTTTTTAGATTTATAATCATAAGGTATATAAAATTTATATACCTTATTTGATTACTATTTTTTAATATTAACTAATTCTGAATTTAATACGTATATAAATTTATCACTTACCTGACCACCTGCTAATTCTGCTAATTGATCAATTGTCATACCTTCTAACATACCTGCAGTTGGGCCCTCTAGCATTTGTCCAAAATATTTTTCAATTATAGATTTAGTTTCTTCATTGGCCATTAATTCTTTAAATTTACATTTTGTTGAATATACATCATCTGTAATATTAAGTTCTTTAATTTCAACATCATCAAACTTGTTTTTATCATCATTAAACCAATTTGTAACTACTCCACCTTTATCTTCTGGACAGTCATAAATAGAATTTCTTTCATCTACTTTATTAAATATAGCAAAATCCGTGTAAACTTTGCCTTCACTCTTTGCCACTACTTTTACTTCATTTTGTCCATCTACTAACTCTATATTTTCAAAGTTAAATATATGATTTGAATTTAATGTAGCTACTTCTTCGTTATTTACAAATAAAGTTAATTCATTTAAGTTAGAGTATACTTTGACATTTATAAATTTATTTTCTCTATCAATATATCTTTTACTATTTATATGAATAAATTTTTCATCTGACCAAAGTGATTTGTACATATAAAATGCGTCTTTTTTAACTTTTCTATCAAATGTTATTAAACCTTTATTATTTCTTCCTTTAACTCCACCTTCATCTCTAAAATCAGAACCAAAGTCAAAGAAATTCCATACGTATGTACCCCATACAAATTTTCTTTCATTAAATATCTTCATTACTTTTTCATGATATAGTGCATGGTACTCTTCTGTATAATCCTTTACTTGTGGATTATCTGTATGATACTTAATTATTCCTTCTGCACCATATTCTGATATACCTATACAAGTATCTGGATTTACCTTATTAAAATCATCTAACCATTGAGCAAATTCTTCAACTTCACCTTGATACCATCCATAATATTTGTTATAAGCCATTATGTCTGTATAATTATGAAACTCATCTTCATTTTCAACCATCATAACTTGTGCTTGAGTAGTTAAACGAGTACTATCTTCTTTTTTAGCTAGTTGGTGAAGTTCTTTAACTAGAGTTCTAAGCTCGTCAGTTATACCACCTATTTGTATTTCATTTTGTACTCCCCACATAACTATACTTGAATGGTTATAGTTTTGACGTATTAATTCAACTAATTGGCTCTTAGCATTTTCACCTTTTAAATCAGTCTTTGACATAACTGATATAAATGGTATTTCCGCCCATATTATCATACCTTCTCTATCACATAAATCATAGAAGTATTGATCGTGTTGATAATGAGCCAAACGTATTGAGTTAGCACCTACTTCTTTTATAAGTTTCATGTCTTCTTCATGATCCTTTTTGCTTAGTGCCCAACCTTTATCTTTTCTATCTTGATGTCTAGAAACACCATTTAACTTCATATGTTCTCCATTTAAGAAGAATCCTTCTTTAGCATCAAATCTATAGTATCTAAACCCTGTTGGTATTATTAATTCATCTAATACATCATTATCTTTCATTATGTATGCTTTTACATTATATAAATATGGATTTTTTACCCCATGCCATAGTATAGGGTTTTCTATATTTATTGGTAGTGATATTTCCCTAGATTCATTTGGGTTTAATAATATATCTTTTGCATTGTATTTTACAATATTTCCTTCTTTATCTAATACATCTATCCATAATTTTATAGCTTCTTCTTTTTCACAATCATTTTTTATTATTGATTTTACAGTTATGCTTGCACTTTCTTTAGTTATATTATCTTGTGACACATATACTCCTAAAGAACCTTCATTCATTAATTCAAAATGAGTTTTATCTGTAACAACTAGATTAACATCTCTGTATATACCACCATAGAATGTAAAATCTGCCCATATAGGATATACATCATCAACTATAGAGTTATCTACTTTAATTGCTATTGTATTGACTTTTCCATATTCTACTACATCACTTATATCAAATCTAAAAGTAGAATATCCTCCTTTATGCTCTCCTAAATGTTTTTCATTTAAGTATACATTTGTTATACTGTTTGATCCATTTAATTCTATATATATTTTCTTATTTTCATATTCTTTATTTATAAATATCTCTTTTCTATACCAGCAAGCTCCCTTATAAAAATCATTGCCTCCATCTATTCCATCTATAGCATTCCAAGTATGGGGGATGCTTATATTTTCCCAAGTGCTTAAATTAATGTCTTTTATATAAGCTTCTTTAATATCTTCTTTTACAAATTTCCAGTTGTCATTGATGTTAATAATATTTCTCATAATATCTCCCCTTTGTAAAACATTTTCCTAAGATTAATACTAGTATATCATATATTTTGGTTTATTGGTATACTAGTATTAATTTTATTTTACAGGTTAACTTAACGACTTTTCAAATTCTATTACTAAACCTTCTTTTTTATTATAAATAAAATCACAAAGAATCTCATATATCACTACATGAGATTCTTTATGATTAAAATACGTTACTTTAAACTTAAATTAATATGTTTACAAAACACTCAAATAAAATTTAACCTTAAGCACCTTGTTTCTCTTTTATACTGTTTAATCCACTTTGAACTTCAGCCATTTTAGCTGCATCTAATGGATAGAATTTCATAGCTATTATAGATGCTATATGTCCAAATATTGGTACTATGTACATACACGTCATTATTAACCAGAAAAACTTAGTATCTGCTGGAGTATTTGGAACTATTACTGCATTTGCCATACCTATTATAGCAAGCCCTACTCCAAGTAATGTTGAACTAAATGATGATATTAACTTATCTATAAATGAGAATAATGTCCCCATCATACCTGGAACAAACTTTCCAGTTCTATATGTTTCATAGTCTGCACAGTCTGCTATCATTGGTATAACTATATTTCCTGATATCCCTGCAAATGCACCTTGAAGTATTGTTATAGATAAGAATAGTATAGTATTTAAATTTATATTAGTCATAGATACATTATCAAATGGTTGTATTATAATCATTGCAAATAACATTGCCATACTTAACCAAGTACCTGCAACAAAAGCTTTCTTTTGCCCAAGTTTTGATGCATATCTAACTCCAATTATTGTTATAATTATTGTTACTGGAGTTGTTATAACACTCATCTCACCTTGTAAACTAATATTCATCAATACGTTACCAAATAAATACATCTTAGTTGCATTAGCAAGAGTGCTTGCTAACTTATCAGTTGAAGCTGCTATAACTAGCATTTGTATAGCTCTATTTGACTTTATTATTGGCCAGTAATCTTTAAACTTAACTTGATTTGCTGCACTTCCGACACCGTAAAATTCTTTTTTATCTCTCCCTGATATACCTATAATTGCAAGTATTGTCATTACAAATGAAGTTCCACCAAATATTATTGCTGCCATCTTCCACATTTCAGGATTTAATAAACCATTTTCATATCCATCAGCAAACATTGGAGGTAATATAGAAGTTATTACTAATGCTGATACTGAAAATAATATACTATTATATATTGAATCAAATATTGTAAATAATGGTCTTTGCTTAGGGTCATTAGTTAATGACGCTTGTGCTGCTTTTGTACAAGCTGTTTGGAATGTGTATCCTATTATGTATATTACATATATTCCTAAAAGTACCGGAAATCTCATTGATTTACTAAGGTTTGGTACTACTCCGAATATTAAATACACAGTTATTAATAATATAATATTTCCAACTAGCATAAATGGTCTATATTTACCAAACTTAGTTTCAGTCTTGTCTATCATATATCCTATTATTGGATCTGTTATACCGTCAAATATTCTCATAGATGTTATAACTACCCCTATAGTTACCGCAGCTATACCTAGTATATTTTGACTAAATATTGCCAAGTAAGTCATTATAGACATTATTACATTTGTGGCAGTATTATTTAAAGCGAAAAGTCCTATTTGCCATAATTTAGCACTATTATATTGTTGTTTTGATACGTTAGACACTTTTTATTCCCCTTTCGATTATTAAATCTTTGAAATTGTTTTCCCAATCTTTAAAAAAAATTACTAATTAAAATCTATCTTCGTATCCTAATGCTTTTAAATTTCTTGCACTTATTTCTAAGCTTTCAAATGGATCTTTTCCATATGTATCATCTTGCTCTATAAATATATGTTCAACCCCTGTTTCTCCAGCTAAATCTATTATAGCTTTTATGTCTAAGTTTCCTTCTCCTATTTCAGCAAATTGAACCATTAATGCCATATTTGTCATTATTTGTTCCATTCCACCTGATAAGTCTATAGTTTGAGCTATTCTATAATCTTTTATATGTATTATCTTTATTCTTCCTTCTAGTTTCTTTATCCACTCTAATGGATTTACTCCTCCCCTTTGTAACCAATGAACATCAAGCTCAAATCCTAAATACTCTGGGTCACTTTCTTTAGCCATTATATCCATTATATACTCACCATCATATTTAGCAAATTCAACATGGTGATTATGATAATAAAGTTCTAGACCTTCTTCTTTTAATCTTTTACCAAATTCATTTAATTCTTTAGTATACTCAATTATCTTTTCTTTTGATCCTAAACAATCAAATGATATCATTCCTACTCTTATATATTTGCAATTTAATGCTTTAGTATCTGATACTATTTTGTCAAAGTCATCTCTTAAGTTTTCCATTTTAATAGAAGGCATTAAAGACTTTATAGCTGCACTAGTTGCGCATACTTTCATATCTAGCTCATCTAAACATTTTTTTATTTCAGATACATTTTCTTCAGTCATAGGTATTTGAGATAATTCTACTGTTGAAAATCCTATTTCTTTAACTCTTTTGAAAGTTTCAGTTATACCCATTTCTTGTACTTTTTCTCTAAGCATCATCATTTGAACGCCTATTGTTGGTTTTGTCATATTATTTACCCCCATAATATTTGTTTATTATCCTTAGATGAAGTTCTTATACTATCTATAATTTTTATAGAAGGTATGGCGTCATTTATAGTTATATAATCTTTAGTGTTATTTATTAAGCAATTATAATAATCATTTATAATTTCTTTATGGCTAGCTCCATAATAATGCTTACTTCCACTAAGTTTATCATCTTCTACTATTAAAACTTTTTCTCCACCTACTGATTTATATAATTTACTATCTTTTATAGTAAATTTACCCTTTTCAAGTATTACCTGTATCTCAACACTAGAGCTGTCACAATATGCTATTGTTGAAAAGAATAACCCTTTAGCCCCATTTGAGAAATTTATACTAGCACTAGCTGTATCTTCAACTTCTATATCATAATCTAATAAGTTACTAACCTGACCTTTTATAGAATCTATTTTTCCACCTAATAATTGCATTAAATCTAATGTATGTATAGACTGATTTATCATAACTCCACCACCAGCTAACTTCATACTACCTCTCCATGGCTTTATGTCATAATACTCTTTTGGTCTACTCCAAGTAACTATCCCCTTTATACCAATTACTTTTCCATATTCTTTAGAATTTACTATATTTAATAAGTGCTTTGTTGTTTTGTTGTATCTATTTTGTAGACATATACAAATATTAGAATCTGTATTGTCATGTAATTTTTTAAATTTATTAGCTTCTTTCGCGTTTAAACAAAGTGGTTTTTCTAGGAGTATGTTAACTCCTAGATTAGCCACTTCTTTAGTTACAGGATAGTGAAGGTAGTGTGGTAAACATATATGAACACAATCTAAGTTTTCATTTTTAATCATCTCATTATAGTCTGTATAAAATTTAGCATCTTTTACTAAATCTTTTTTATTTTCATCTATATCACATACTGCAACTAGCTTTGCATTTTTATTTGATTTAATTGCATGAAGATGAACCATAGAAACATCTCCTAGACCTATAATCCCTATTCTTAGTGCCATATATTTTCCCTTCTTTCTCCTATTTTTATTTATGCGTTAGCTTTTTCAGCTTCTCTTCTCTTGTTTAATTCTTCTAGGTATAAATCTTCATCAAATGGTAATTCTATATCTTTTCCTGTCCAGCTTGATAAGTGCATTGCATTTGATAATATAACTCCATTTATACCATCTGTTCCTGGTGCTAATAATTTTTTACCTTCTAATATAGCTTCAGTGAAGTTTATCATAACATTTATATGTTGAACTCCCCATTGATCTGGTATTTCAAATTCTTCAACTTCGAATAAATCTCCCATACCTTCTCCTCTGAAAAGATTTGCAACATCAGCAAAAGTTAATCTCTTGTTTAATTCATTTTCGCTTTCTTTCATTCTCTTAACTGTTACTTTCTTACTTCCTTCAACTACTATCTTACCTTTATCCCCGTGTATTTCAAATCTATCAGTTCCTAATATGTCATGTGTACAAGTTATAAATGTTCCAGTAGCTCCGTTTTCGTATTCAACAAAAGCAGTTACATCATCTTCAACAGCTATATTTCTGTGAGAACCAAATTGTAAGTTAGCTCTTACTTTAGTTGGCATTCCACATATCCATTGCCATAAATCTAATTGGTGAGGCGCTTGGTTAGCTAATACTCCTCCGCCTTCTCCTGACCAAGTTGCTCTCCAGTCACTCATATCATAGTATGCTTGTGGTCTCCACCAAGTAGTTATTATCCAGTTAGTTCTTCTTATTTCCCCTATTTCACCGTTATCTACTATTTCTTTTATTCTTTGATATAATGGGTTTGTTCTTTGATTAAACATCATACCAAATACTAAGTGTGGCTTAGACTCTGCTAATTCATTCATTTCTCTTATTTTCTTAGTATAAACGCCTGCTGGCTTTTCAACTAATGTATGTAAATCTCTGTTTAATGCTTCTATAGCTATTACTGGATGATCGTAGTGTGGTGTAGCTATTAATACAGCATCTATTTCTTTACTATCTAACATGTCTATGTAGTTATCAAAGAATTTTACATCTTTAGGTAACTTTTCATTAGCCCATTCCTTTTTAGCTGGGTTTATATCACAAACTGCTGTTAACTTAGCTCCTGCTACTTTTCCTTCTGCTAACCAACTAGCATGAGATCCACCCATTTGACCTATTCCAACTATCCCAAATCTTACTTGTTTCATATCGTCCCCTCCAAATTTGTTTAATCTAAACTCAATTTTTCCTAATATGTTTACTAAAGATTTATATTGAAGTGCATAAGCACTCTTTCCGTCTAGACCTTTGTCTTCTTTTATTATTTCATTAACATCTTCTAATTCTAAATCTTTTAATGAATCAAATATAACTAAGTGTGGCTCCATAGTTACAAAGCCTTTATATCCATTTTTTATAGCATCTGTTAGTATTTCTTCTATCTTACCTTCACCAGTTGCGCATACTACATTTTGATTATCACGTTTATTTGCATCTTTTATGTGGTAATATACTATATATTCTTTTAATAGTTCATAGCATTCTTTAGTGTTTTCCATACACTGAACAAAGTTTGCAAAGTCAAATATAGCTTTAAAGTTATCTGAATTTACACTTTTTAATATATCTAAGCATCTAGAAGATATATCTCCGTATATGTCTTTTTCATTTTCATGAAGTAGTATTATGTTGTGCTTTTTAGCTATTTCTGTAAATATATTTAATTTTTTTATAACTTCATCTCTATAGTCATCAGGATTTTTACCTTTTGGCATATAGAAACTAAACATTCTTATATACTTACACTCTAGTATACTTGCCATTTCACATAATTTTTCTAATAAATCTACTTGCTTATTAAAACCTTCTTCATCATCTATAAATACTTTACCTATAGGTGATCCTATAGAAGATACTTTTACTTTATATTCTTCTAATTTTGGCTTTATATAAGTTTTTAGTTCATCTATACTATATTCACTAAAATTTTTTTCATTTACCCCTCTTATTGATATATACTCCATACCAAGTTCTGTTACTGTTTGAAGTTGTGTATCAAAATCACTGCTTATTTCATCTGAAAATCCCGATATCTTTATATTTTCTAACATACGCGCCCCCATATAAAATGTTTTATCCTAAGAAGTATTTGTTTGAGTTGTTAAAACATATATCTTCAATTATTTGACCTAGTATGTCTAAGTCGTTTGGATATTCTCCATTCTCAACTAAGTTACCTATGTAGTTGCAAAGTATTCTTCTAAAATATTCATGTCTTGTAAAAGATAAGAAACTTCTAGAGTCTGTAAGCATTCCTACAAATTTACTAACTAATCCAAGTTGTGAAAGTGCCATTAACTGTCTTTCCATTCCGTCTTTTTGGTCATTAAACCACCATCCAGAACCAAATTGTATTTTCCCAGCTATGCCTCCACCTTGGAAGTTACCTATCATAGTACCTAGTACTTCGTTATCCTTTGGATTTAAACAGTATAGTATAGTTTTAGGTAGTTTATCTTCTACATCTAGACTATCTAATATTCTTGATAATGAATAAGCGATTTCCCCATCATCAATACTATCAAATCCTGCATCTACCCCTACTTTGTTAAACATTCTTGTATTATTATTTCTAAGAGCACCTATATGAAGTTGCATAACTAGATTTTTCTCGCTATACATCTTTCCTAAACTTATTAATGTAAAAGTTATATACTTATAAGCTTCTTTATCACTTATAGCTTCTCCAGATAAAACTTTAACAAAAATTTCTTCAACTTCCTCTATTGTTGAATTTTCAAAATAAACTCTTTCTAAACTATGATCTGTTATATTACATCCATTTTCTACAAAGAAGTCTAATCTATTTTTAAGTACTTTTAAAAGTTCACTGTATGTTTTTATTTCTACATTTTCTAATTTTCCTAAAGCTTTTATATAATCTATAAAACCTTCGTTTTTTATCTTAAGTGCTTTATCTGGTCTAAATGTAGGTCTTACTTTACACTCAAAACTTTCATCTTCTCTTATTTTTTTATGATATATTAAATCATCAGCTGGATCATCTGTAGTTCCTATGTATACTACATCTGACATTTCTATTAATTTTCTTGCACTTAGGTTATTTTCTTTGATACTAAGATTTGCTTTTTCCCATATAATCTCGGCTGTTTTTTCACTTAGAGTTTCTTCTATGTTAAAGTATCTTCTAAGCTCTAAATGAGACCAGTGATATATAGGGTTTCCTATTAAATAAGGCATCATCTTAGCAAATTCATTAAATTTTTCAAAATCAGTAGCATCTCCTGTGATATACTTTTCATCTATACCAAAGCTTCTCATAGCTCTCCACTTATAGTGATCGTGGTATAACCACATTTGAGTTATATTTTCATATGTCTTATCTTCTGCTATTTCTACTGCTGGTAAATGACAGTGATAGTCAAATATAGGCATTTTTGCTGCGTGGTTATGATATAATGTTTTTGCCGTGTCGCTATTTAATAGGAAGTCTTTATCCATAAACGTTTTCATATTTACCCCCATATATTTCACTTAATTAAATTTTAACTCTACTATAATATTACTCTATATTTTATTATATATTTTTGGATTATTTTTGAATTTATTTTCCTTTTTTAGACTATTTTTTCAAATTACTTATTCTTATTTATAGCCTCTATTAATCCATTTATATAAACTGCTCCTAAAGCTCTATCATATAGTCCATATCCTGGTCTTCCTGTTTCTCCCCATATCATTCTACCGTGATCTGGTCTATATGGTCCTTTAAAGTCATAGTCACAGTATGCTTTTACTATTTCATAAAAATCAAGCGATCCACACTCAGATAAATGAGCTACTTCATTGAAACTACTTTCTCCTGTTATTAATACGTTTCTTAAGTGTGCAAAGTTTATTCTATTTTTTTCTTTTCCAAAGTATTCAACCATTTTTACTACATCATTAGTACTTGTACATCCAAGTGATCCTGTACATAAAGTTATACCATTGTATTCACTATCATAAAGGTTTATAAATCTTTCTAGATTTTCAAAGTTAGTTATTATTCTTGGAAGTCCAAATATACCCCATGGTGGATCATCTGGATGTATAGCCATTTTTACGTTACTTTCCTCAGCTACAGGTAATATTTCTTTTATAAAGTATTCAAGATTTTCCCATAACTTTTCTTCATCTATATCTTTATATTGATCTAGTAATGCTCCTAGTCCACCTTCTCCATAAGAAGTGTCCCACCCTGGAAGTTCTAATTCACCTAGTGCTGGATCCATTTTCTTAACTGTTTCTTCATCATATATAAGACAAGTTGATCCATCTTCAAGTTCATAGTTTAGATCTGAACGAGTCCAGTCAAACACTGGCATAAAGTTGTAACAAACTGTTTCTATTCCTGCTTTACCAAGATTTCTTAATGTTTCTTTGTAGTTTTCTATATACTTATCTCTAGTAGGAAGTCCTAACTTTATATCTTCATGAACTGGTACACTTTCTATTACTGAAAGTTTTAGTCCATTGTCTTCTACAGTCTTTTTAAGTTCTAATATTTTGTCAATTGGCCAAGCTTCTCCAACTGGTATATCATATATTGCTGTAACTATTCCTTTCATTCCTGGTATTTGTCTGATGTACTCTATTTTTACAGGGTCATCTTGTCCATACCATCTAAACGTCATTTCCATTTACTGTTCCCCCAATTATCTTTTTATATTTTGTAGACCTTTATCTATCAAACTAATAACAGATTCTTCGTCTACTAAATTTATATCTCCTCTTATAGAATGCTTTAGTGCACTTGCACAAACTCCAAATTCAACAGTCTTTTTTGAATCCATATTATTTATTACTCCGTGAAGTATTCCTGCTGTAAATGCATCTCCTCCACCAACTCTATCTAATATATCAAATGTATATTCACTTGATATTTGCATGTCATTTCCATCAAATATATAACCTTTTAATGAGTTATTATTTATTGAATGAACACTTCTTTTAGTGCATGCTGCATATTTTATATTTGGATAATTCTTAAATAACTCTTTGTACAACTCTTTAAGAGAATCTTCAAAGTCTAAGTCATTATCCTCATATTTTAATATGTTTGTCATATCTAACTTTCCTAAAAATGCTATATCTACATAAGGAAGTACTTTTTCTAAAAATCCTTTAGCTTCTTCTAAGCTCCAAAGCTTAGCTCTATAATTAGAATCCAAGGACACTAGTATACTATTTTCTTTACAGTATTTTGCAATATCTATAACTAAGTTATATAACTCTTTGCTAAGTGCTGGAGTTATACCAGACATATGAACTAAACTTACATCTTTTAGCATACATTTGATATCAAATTCTTCTTTATTTGCCATAGATATAGCTGAGTATTTTCTATCATATATAACTTCTGTACTTCTATATCCATGACCTATTTCAGAAAAATATATTCCTAGTCTTCCTTCTCCTCTAACGACTGAACTAGTATCTATATCAAATCCTTTTAAATCTCTTATTACTTTATCACCTAGTGAGTTGTCTGGTAATTTAGTTGCAAACTTCGTCTTATGACCAAAACAAGATAAACTTGCTATAACGTTTGCTTCTCCACCACCATAAATTGCTTCAAAAGAGTTTGACTGTATAATTTTTTTATTGTTGGGAGGTATTAGCCTTAACATTACCTCCCCAAAACCTAAAACCTTTTTATTATTTGCTTCTGACATTTTGTATTTTCTCCACAAATTCCTTAGCTAAGTTTTCTATATCTTCTAAGCTTCCTGCATTAAATAGTGAACTTCCTACTCCTACACAAGAAACTCCCATTTCAAACCACTTATCTACATTATCTATACTAACTCCACCAGTTGGCATTATTTCAACATTTGGTATTGGAGCTTTTATAGCTTTTACATACTTTGGTCCAAATACATCACCTGGGAATAACTTAACCATTTTATTTCCTTTATCTTGTGCATTCATTATTTCACTTACCGTCATACATCCTGGTAAATAAAGTGTATTTAATTCTTTACATACATCGTTTACCTCTTCACTATACCCCGGGCTTACAACATATTTTGCTCCCGCTAATATTGCATCTTTAGCCATTTTAGCATTTAGTACACTTCCAACACCTAATATAAGATTTTTGTCATCTCTTAGTTCATTTATAAGTTCTACAACCTTAGGTATTGAGTATGTTAATTCTACAGCTCTTATTCCACCATTTGCACAAGCATTTATATATCCTTTAGCTTCCTTATGGTCTTTTGCTCTAATTACTGCTACTATTCCTTCTTTTTTTATACTTTCTAGCATAATATCCCCCTATACTCCTGAGTATGCTGAAAATGCTCCATCTACTGGTATAACAACACCATTTACAAATCCTGATGCATCTTCACTTACTAGATATAATAATGTACCTATTAATTCTTGGGCTTCTCCAAATCTTCCCATTGGTGTGCTATTTAATATCTTGTTGCTTCTTTCTGTTGGTGTTCCATCTTCATTGAATAATAACTTTTCATTTTGTGCTGTTACAAAGAAACCTGGTGCTATAGCATTTACTCTTACTCCTACTTTAGACATGTGTACAGCTAACCATTGAGTAAAGTTACTTACTGCAGCCTTTGCCCCTGAGTATGCTGGTATTTTTGTAAGCGGTGTATATGCATTCATTGAAGATATGTTTATTATTGTACACCCTTTTCTATTTATCATGTCTTTACTAAACTCTTGAGATGGAAGTAATGTTCCTAAGAAGTTTAAGTTAAATACAAATTCTACTCCTTTTGGATCTAAGTCAAAGAATGTTGTTAATTCTTCATTATTTAAATCTTCTTCAAATAAGTATTCTTTAGTTGTTGTTCCCTTTGGATGATTTCCTCCAGCTCCATTTATTAATATATCGCATGGTCCTAATTTTTCTAAAATTATATCATGAGCTCTTTTTAAACTCTCTTTATCTAATACGTTAGCTTCTATTCCTATGGCACATCCACCATTATCTATTATTTCCTTAGCTTTAGCTTCACAAGCTTCTTTTCCAAGTGCAAGTATAGCTACTTTAGCTCCACATTTAGCTAAAGCTTCAACCATAGCTCCGCAAAGTACTCCTGTTCCACCTGTTACTACAACTACTTTATCTTTTAGATCAACATTAAATGGTAATTTCATGTTATTGCCTCCCCTTTAGTCTTCTATACTTGTATACTAGCATATCCTCCCCAGGAAAACAATATCTTTTTCATTTTTTTATAAAATATTTTATATTCCGTTTATTTTCTACATAAAATAATTATTTTTTACTAAATTTATTTAGTTTACATTACAATTAATATAATTTAACATTTACTTAGTAGGTTTTAGTTCATAAAAAAATTCTCTTCACGTAAGCGACGTGTCGGCGAAATGCTTCATGTCCCCAACGACTTCGTCCGTTGCTCAAAATGTCATTTTTTAAGCCACTGTGTGGGCGAATCCATTTACATTTTCAAGCCTATTGAAATATCTTATTTTTATAAGTTATGAACAGTTTTATACTTGATATAATTTCCTTATATGTAAAAAAATAAGCATCTGTAATTACAGATACTTATTTAAAATAAATACTTACATCATCATTGTCTTTTATCAATGTTCTCCATTCTTTAGCTGGTAATACTATATGTTTTTGTATATAATCATCTATCTTATCTACTTCTTTGTTTTTTATTATGTTTAGCATTTCTTCATGTTGACTTATTATTTTATTTCTATTAGTTTTCATTTCAGATAATAATCTCATTCTATTATAATGAGTACTTATATTCATTATACTATCCCATATGTTTATTTTATTACATCCTAAAAATATTAACCTATGAAATTTTTTATCTAAATTATGAAACTCTATTTCTTTTCCTTCTATATCACATAATAACTTTTGTGCAAATAGATTTTTTTCTAATTCTATAAATAAATCCTCTGGAAAATATTCGCAAGCTTCTTTTAAAACTTCTTTTTCTATAGTAGATCTCATAAATATAGCTTCGTCTATTATTTTACTATCCATTAAAGAAACATAAGTACCTGATTGCGGCTTAACCTCTATCAAGTGCTCATTTTTTAATTTCATTAAAACTTCTCTAATAGGTGTTCTTGATATATTTAGTTTTTCTGATAAGTCAGACTCGCTAAGTAGTTCTCCTGGCTTTAGTTCTAAAGACATTATATTGTCTTTTAAAATTCTATATGCATATTCTTTACCTGTTTCTTTGTATTTCTTTTCGTAAAGTATCATTATTTCCTCCAATTGGTTACTTTTTATTAGTGTTGTATATTAGTATATTAGTAAATTCACAATATAAATCAAAAAACTCTAAGATTATAAAATAAAATTTTACCATAATTATTGATTATTGACAAAAATAAAATAATTCCTCACTTTTATTGTAACAACTATGTGGTGATAATACTATATAATTCTTTATAAATTATAAATAAATTTTACTTTCGTAGAATTTTAGCTAAAAATTCTACGAAAATAAAATTAATATATTATATATAATTAATACTTAGTTAATTTTTTAATTATATATAATAAAATTTTAATATATGTCTATCTTACAGAAGTATATATATCAGAAAACTCTATATCTATATTCTCTACATATTTATTATATTTAAATGCATTCTGGCTTACATAGTTTTCTTCACATAACCTTATTGGTATAACTATCTTAAACTCACTTCCTACCTTTTCTTCACTATCTACTTTTATAGTACCTCCATGTAAATCCACTAAAGATTTAACTATTGATAAACCTATTCCACTTCCTTCGCTAGGTTTTGTTATTCTATTATTTACTTGCTTAAATAGAGTAAATACCTCTTCTAATTTATCTTTTGGTATACCTATTCCACTATCTTTAATACTCATATTTAAATTTTTATCATCTATATCTAATTTTACGTATATAATTCCATTTTCTGTATTATATTTTATTGCATTAGATAGTAAGTTTAATATAATCCTATCCATTTTTTCTAAGTCAAACGCCATTATTTTTTCTTCTACATTTGTATCAAAGATTAATTTTATCCCCTCTTCTTTTGCATAGCTTTGTACAGAGTCACATATATTTTCTATAAACTCTACTATATTATAATTTTGCGGATTATATTCTAAGCAGCCTGCATTTAGCCTTGTACTGTCAATTAAATTATTTACCATTTTTAATAACCTATAGCTATTTTGTCTTATTATATTTGTATATTTTTTATATTCTTCATCATGGTTATTTCGTTTTGTAATAGCTTCCATTAACTGTATAGAACTAAATATAAGATTTAATGGTGTCTTAAATTCATGAGATAAATTAGCAAAAAATTCCATTCTAAGGCTTTCAAATTCAAGCTCTGCCTCTTTTCTATGAGATATATCTCGAGATATTCCAAGCACCCCAGATACAACTTTATTGCTATCTAACATTGGTACCTTTACTGTTTCAAAATATCTAACTCTTCCATCATCTGATATAGATGAATTATTAGATATAAGCTTACTTTTAGTTTTCATTATATTTTTTTCTTCTATCTCATATTTCTTTATTTTATCATGAGGTGTATTTATATCTTTTTCAGTTTTTCCTATGATATCTTCTTTAGTCATATTTCTATTTTCTGCAAATACTTTATTACAATGTCTAAATACTCCATGTTTGTCTTTTAAAAATATACTATCTGGAATATTATCACTAATTAAATTTAACATTTTAATAGCTGACAATTGATTATTATATTCAATATTTTCTATAACCTCTAAGCATATTCCTATGGTTCCTAATATTTCTTTATTTTCATTTTTTATAAGTTTTATAAATCCATTATAAAATTTTCCATCATAAGAAAATAGCCCATATTTAGATTCTTTACTTTGTTTAATAATATATTCTTCTCCTTTTGAGAATAATTTTGCTACCTCCTCTGGATATATCTCTTCATCTGTTTTTCCTATCATATTTTCAGTTGTTGTATATTTACCTTCTGTTATTTCTTTATTTGTATATACATACCTGCCATCTCTGTCTTTTAGCCATATAACTCCACCTAATGCATTCATAAGTTCTTTTATATTTTTATCTATATCAATTTTTCTTTTAAACCATATTAAATATCTATTTTCTGATATTTTTATTATCTCTATTTCATAAAATGACTTTATATCTTTTATATATATTTTTTTAATTTTGTCTTCTATATGCCTATCTATTTCTAGAAAAGCTTCTTTGTATCCTATATTGTCAATACTATAAATATTTCCTTTAATTATCTTATCCCCTATTAATTCATTAAATCTTTTATTTATATCTACTACTTTAATTTTGTTTATTTCATCCATCTCTATATATACATATGGTATAGGGATGTAAGAAATCATTTTCAAGTATTCTTCTTTATTTAACATAATTTCCTCCCCCGTTAGACATTATCCTATGATAGATTATAGTATATTTTAAATTAAAATGGTATTTTTTAATTTTTTTTGTTTAAAATTTCTAAATAGTGTGTATATATAAAATATAATAATTTCAAATTATTTTAATATAAATTAGGAGGATATAATTATGATAAGAGTTTGTTCAGCATGTTCTGGAATGAGTATAGATGATTTAAGAGAGGCTTTACTAGGTAGAGAAATAGAAAATGAATGTATAGGTGAATGTGGTGCTGAGTTTACAGCATACGTAGGAGATGAACTAATAACAGCATCTTCATTTGACGATTTTGTTAATCAAGCTAAAGAAGTAAAATAGTTTACAAAACCTCTAAAAAATAAAATTATCTTTAATAACAAAAAGCTATCTTGTTTATAGATAGCTTTTTTGTAATTTAAAATAAATTTCTAAATAACTTTTATTATTTGAAGTAGCTTTCAAATACATCTTCTTTTTCTTTATCTTCTACATTTAAATTTATATATTTTATATTTTTCATTCCGCAAACTTCTAATGTTCCTTTTATTATTACTGTTTCTATTGGGTTATTTAATTTATCTTTTAAATAGCTTGTGTTTGATTCTGATGTAGTTATAACCATACCTGATTTTATATTGCTTAAAAGTCCCTTTGTTTTATTATCTTCTTCACTAAATGCAAAGTTTTTTATAAATACCTTATCAAAAAAACCTTTTAGTATTGCAGGTACATTGTTAAACCAAACTGGAAAAACTAGAATTATCTCATCACTATTTCTTATACTTTGTTGATATTTTTTAACTAATTCATCATCAGCCTTACCTTCATTATATAACTGTTCTTCTTTTTCAGTCATTACAGGATTGAAGTTATCTTTGTACAAATCTATTATTTCATATTCTGCTCTATTTTCAATCAGCTTTTTTGATAATTTTTCTACGATTTTTTTACTAAAAGATTTTTCACTTGGACTTGCTACTATTATTGTAGTTTTCATAAAATACATCCTTTCTTTCTTTATATGTACTTAGTATAAATAATATATTAATTTTATATTCATACAATATAGATATGTATATACTAAATACATAAAAAAATAGAGTGTAAGATATTTTACACTCTATTTTTTTATAATTTATTTTATTACATTTATACATTCATTAACTATAGACTTGTCTATACCGCCTACTTGTATAAGTTTTGTAGCATTTTTTATTACTGACTTATCACTATTGTTATGAACTAGTACAACAGGATAATTTTTAGCAAGTGGAGATACTGTTAAGGCATCTACTAATGTATATCCTTTTGATATATAAAACTCATTAGTATTAGGATAGAACTTTTCTATAACTAGCTTATTAGTAGCAAATCTATCACTTCCTCCAAGTCTAGTTGCATTTGTTTTATTTACTATATTATCACTCATTGATATACTAGATCCTATAACATAAGTACTTTTGTTATTAGTGTTAAATGGTATGTCTTTTCCATTTGTTAATATTATTGGTACTCCATCACGACTTGCAATTGGAGATACACTCATAGCATCTGGTTCTCCTTTATATCCATTTACTAAAAATACTTTATCTATATTTGGATTTATTTTTTTTATTTCATCTGCAACTTTATAACTTGTTTCTTCTCTGCTATTTCCAGAAAGTCTTATAACTTCTTTTCCTTGTGATTTTAAATCACTTTCTATTTTTGGTGATATAACACTTTTTCCACCTATTAAATATACTTTATTAACTCCATTTAATCTTTCTTTTGTTTCATTTGGTATAGAATCTACTTTTGTTAAAAGTATTGGTGATTTAGTTATTCCTGATAATCCACTTGCACTAAGTCCATCTGCTAATGTTTTATCTCCATTAACAAGTATTGCACTAGTATAGTTTTGGTTATCAGATATCATAGCTGCTGTCTCATATCTATCATTACCTATTATAGTATCTAATATTACCTTATCTTTTTGATTATTTATAATATTTACATCATTTTTATTTACATATCCTTTAAATGTATAGTCATAACTTCCTGGTATAGGATTAGCTACATTAGATGGAGTTATTCTATCAGGATTTATCTCAATATTTGAGTTTCTATCATCAGATATTAAAACTACTTCACCTTTATCTGATGTATATAATCTATTTCCACTTTTATCATTTATATTTGATGACTTATTAAGCATTCCTATTTTATATCTATTATAGTCATCTCCTAAACCTCTAGATGATAATTCTACATCCATTTCATTCATATAACTTGATGCTTTTTCTGACCAATATGGATCTGATGCATATCTAACATTACATCCAATTTCTTTATTTCCAAGATTATTACCATTATATTTCCAACTATTTGGATTTAAATATTCATTTGACATCCATTCTTTTGCAAACTCATTTATACAATTTTCTATGCTTTTAAAGTAATTTGCATTATTTGGATTGCTATCCTTTGCATTTATTCCAAATATATTATTTTTTTGTTTAGCTAAAGTAGACGTTCCCTTAGCTGATTCATTCATAGCTATTCCAACCATAACTGATGCATTTACTCCATATTTATTTTGAGCTTTTATAAAATATTTTCCTGTATTTCTAAGAACACTGTCACTTGGTGTTTTAGCTTTAAAATACTCATTTATATCATTAGCATCATATGAACTTTTACTTCTACCTGGTAAATATTGATAGTAGTTATAGTATGGTTCATTAGTATTTACTGCATTGTTATGATTATTTTCTTTTGCATCGCTTATAAGTTTGTTTATATCATCATAAAAATAATTTCCATCATAGCTATAATACTTTACTTCATTTTTCATAAATGAAGGTGCTTGTCCTATTGTTCTATAAGTTCCTGTATTTCCTTGTACATTCGAACTTATATAATGGCTTAATCTTCCATTTACATTTTTATAGTAGCTTAAATTTTTAGCTTGATTTATAGGAAGTACTACTATATTTGTACCTTTATCATCTTGCTTTTTAATCCATCCGCTAAATCCAGCAACTTCTATCTTTGCCATAGTTTCAGTTTCTTCTATAACTGGAACATCCTCTATATATCCATGATTTATATATGTATATTCATTAGTGTCGTTTGCATTTTTATATAACTTTGCAGTATAGTTTATAGAACTTTCAGATATTCCATCTCCTAATTTTACAATACGACCTATAGAGTTTGTACTATATACTATTAAACCTTCTTTATTTATAACTGATGGTACTATATTTTCATAACTATACTCATTTTGTATATTTTTTGCTATATTTACAGCTTCATCGTAAGTATTAGCTTCTTTATAAAATATATATTTTCCATCTTGGCTAGCTAGTGCTACCTCATAGTTTGAATTTGTTTTGGTTTTTAGATATTTGAAATTATTAAGTTCCTCTATATCTTGTTTGACTTCTGTAGGCATCTCTGACATGTAATTAGATATGCTATGTGATTTAGGCATTGGTTTTGTATATGTTTCATATTCATTAGAATTAGCATAAGAAACATTTCCCAACATTAAGCCACTTATAGCTAATGATAAGTATACACTTTTCTTTAATTTCATATATTTTCCCCCTATTTTTGTATATATATACTAAATTATAACATATATGTTTTATATTCTCAAAGTAAGTTCATAATATTATAAAATAAAACACTTAGCATAATATTATGCTAAGTGTTTTTTCTATTTACCCTTATGATTTATTTCTTTTACTTGAATTAATTCAAATTCTTTATTTTTTATATTTATATCAAAAGCTTGCCCAAATCCTTTTACTAATCTTCCACTTTTTATATTTAACTTAAATATATCAAAGTCTAAAGTTTTTAATACCATCATCATAGATGGGTCATGTACTTCATCAAACTTATTGTATATAGCCTCATCTGCATTTTCTAATTTAGTAGCTTCACATTCAAATGACACTCTTTTTCTTGCAAATATAGTTTTTGAATCTTTTTCATCTTCTATTATCATAACTGAACAATTTTTATCATTTGTTAAATTATAGTAATGACTTGCTGCTTTACTTAAATATAAATATATATCTTTATCTATCATAACAAATGGTGCATAACTTATTTCTGGTAATTTATTTTCATTTAATGAACTTATCATTAAGCTTTTTTGATTGTTTATTATATTTTCCATATTAATTGTCTCCTGTCTATAACTTTACGTTAAGTATTCTTTCTATTATATATACACACCCTCTAAAACCTATATATGGAGTGTATGGATATATATTTACTTTATTTAAGTTTGGATTACTTACTTGTAACTTCATCTTAGCGTTACTTTTCATGTCTAAACTTGGTCCATCACCAAATAATCCTAGAAGTTGTGTATTTTTTAGATATTTCATTCTATCCAATTCACTTCCTGTAGAAACTAAATCTTCTTCACTGTCTATTTTATGTAGCACTTCTTTTCTATCTACACATAAATTTAATTCACTAAGCATATCACTTATTCCTAGTACAGTATCATAATCTCCAAATAGTGCACATTTTTTACTTTCTTTGTAGAAGAAGAACTTACGCTTTACACTAAACATGTTATTTTTAACAAAGCTTATTTCTTTATTGTATAATTCTTTGTTTAGCTCATACCCTTCTATTTCATTTACTGCTTCTATAAATTCCATAGTATTTTTAAGACCATATAAACTTTTATATACATATGGTATATTGTACTTTTCTTTCATATATTTAGCAGCTTTTAATCCTTCTTTTCTAACTACTACATTAAGAGATGCTTTCGCTGCGTTTTCTATGTCTTCTATAGAAGTATCACAAGTAAACATTGTGTTTAAGTCTTTATTAAATAGCTCTTTCATAATTCTTTTTAATTCATAGCTATCACTTAAGAAGTTGTATTTATCTATGTTATATCCTATAATGTTGTACTTATTTATATCTTTAGTGTTGTCTTTAGTTATTTCTTTTACTAATAATTCTAATATATTTTCAACACCTATGTTGTAGTCGTCCTTAAGCCCACCTGTAGTTATAGGTATTAATTTTGCTTTTACTTTATCTTTAAGTACTCTACATACACTTTTAATATCTGCACCTATTATAGATGATATAGATGATGCCATTACAAATATGTATTTAGGCTTTATATTTTCATCTAATTCTATTATTGCATTTTCAATTCTATCGTACTTTCCAAATGTAACATCACTTTGATCCATATGAGTTGAATATATTTTTGCTCTTTCTTCTCCATTTAAGCTTCCTATTGCCTCTATTGAATAGTGTGTTGTTCCTGCTGGTCCAAATTCTATAATAAATGCATTATTTATTGATGACAGTGTCCATATTGTTCCCATTCTATCATTTGCTACGGGGAAATATTTACATACCTGCATACATCATTCCTCCCATTTTGCTAGTTTCTAATTCATATAGCTTTATTAAGTCTTTCATCATATCTATAGGTAGTTCATATCCTATTTTTTGTGCATGAGAGTCTAGTGTTATTTGCATTAACCCTTTTTCTCTAAGTATTATAGGGCTTTCGTGACCTATATATACATCTGCTCCTATTGTTTCATATAAATGTCTAAGTGGTGCTATATTTGCTATTCTACTTATGTATGGGTTATATCCTTTTTTAGATATATTTTCCTTGTACTTTATATCTTGTTCATATAACTCTCTAATTTGTACAAACACTGGTATCATACCTAAATCACTTAAAAAGTCTACAGTTTCAAAAGCCATCATAGGTGTATTTCCATATATAAGTTTTTTTCCTTTTAAAATATCACTACACTTTCTAAAAAGCTCATCATATTCATTTATCTTATCTTCTAATTTATTTAATAAATCTACATTTAATAATTCTTCTAATCTCTTGTAGTTTTTATATATTGTACTTTTATCCATATGCTTATCAAAGTATATATAGTCTATATCAAACTTTTTCTTCATAGCTTTAGCCAAATCTAGTGCTATCATATCTGTTACTATATTTACTTTTGATTTTGATGCATTTTTTATAGCATCTATATCGCACTTTGATGGTATCACAGTATTAATGCTAACTCCTTCGCTTTTAAGAAGTTTCACAAGTTCTGTAGATTCAACATTTTCTTGCCTATGCCCTAGTATGTTAATTCCTTCTTTTTCTTTTGATTTTTTCATACAAGTAATTAGTGCTTTTAAGCTTCTAGACATTCCTGGTATATGAGAGTTGCACTTAAAATGTTCTGTGTTTACTACAAATATAGGTACATCAACTTCACCATCTAAGCTATACTCTATTGAAGAATAATCTTCTCCTATAAGCTCTGGTACACAAGTTGTTACTATCATTATGGCATCGCATTCTTCTATTTCTATTATTTGTTTTATAGCTTCTTCTACCTTTTTTTGCCCACCAAATACTATATCTTTGTCTTTTAAAACTACTGAATAAACACTATCATTTCCTTTTTGTCTATGATATGCAAAGTTTTTAGTGTAGTAAGTACATTCACTAGTTCCTACTACAACTAGTGGCATATTTTTTATATAACTTGCAGTAAGGGCTACCCCAAATAATGGACAATGTGTCCCTGGAAATATTGCATGAGATAAACTTTTTATATCTTTATCTTCATTTATTTCATCTAATCTATTTAAAATATCTAAAGTATACATACTTCTCCTCTTATTATGTAAATTTTGATTTTGACTCTTTCTTATATTTATTGACTTATTTAATCATTAGCTTTAAGACACTAGTCTTTGTGCCTTTATAGTTTTTATAGGGTGTATTCTAGGTTTATTACTTTGTGGATCATTATCTATATCACACTCTATTTTATAAACTTTTTTTATAACATCCTTATTTACAACATCATTTGGTCTACCATCACTTATAATTTGACCATCTTTCATAATTATAAGCCTATCGCTATACTTACTAGCTTGATTTAACTCATGTAGTACCATTACTATTGTTATTTTAAACTTTTCATTTATTTCTCTAACTAACTCCATAAGCTCTAGTTGATATGATATATCTAAATATGTAGTAGGCTCATCAAGAAGTAATATGTCTGGCTTTTGACATAGCGCTTGTGCAATATACGCCCTTTGTCTTTCTCCTCCTGATAATGCCCCTATTGGTGTATTTTTATATTTACTAAGCCCTGTATTTTCTATTGCCCAATCTACTATTTCTTTGTCATTATTTGTCTTAGTTTCAAACCATTTTTTGTGAGGGATTCTTCCAAAGTAAACAAGTTCTTCAACTGTTAAATCCATAGGTGCATTGTTGTGTTGAGATAATAAGCACACCTTTTGAGCTATTAATTTTCCCTTTAAGTCTTTTATTCTTTTTCCTTCTAAAAAAACTTCTCCACTTAAAGGTTTTATCATCCTAGATAAACTCTTTAATAAAGTTGATTTTCCACATCCATTTGGACCTATTATGGATACAACTTCTCCTTTATTTATTTCTAAGTTTAAATTCTCTATTATAACTTTATCTTCATATCCAACTTTTAAATTACTAGCACTTATCATTAATAATCTCCTCTCTTTCTTAGTAAGTATAAGAAAAACGGACCTCCAACTATAGACATAATAACTCCAACTGGTATTTCTATAGCTCCACCTATGGTTCTTCCTAAAGTATCTGCAACTAATAATACTATACTCCCTAGTACCATACTAAAAGGTATAGTGTATTTATGATCACTTCCCATAATCATTCTAGATATATGAGGAACAATAAGTCCAACAAAGCTTATAACTCCTACAACTGATGTTGATATAGCAGCTAAAAATACTGCTACACCTGAAATTAATAGTCTAGTTAAGTTAACATTAAATCCAAGATTTGTTGCTGCTTCATCTCCAAGTTGTAAAACATTTGCACTTCTTATAAGAAGTAGTGATACTATAAGTGCTATTATAGAATATCCAAATAACATATTAACATCTACCCAAGTTTTAGTAGCTAAGCTTCCATTTAACCAAAGCATAGCACTTTGTATCCTATCACTATACATTGTTGATAAAAATGATATAACTCCTCCTAATATAGTATTTACAGCAACCCCTGCTAATACTATTCTTCCTGGCTTTATTCCATTTTTATAAGCCATTAAAAATACTAATATACATGCTATAGCCCCACCTACAAATGCAACTATAGGTAGTATATTCGTATACTTTGGAGCTAATAAAAGTATTATAATAGCAGCTACACTAGCACCTGTTGATACTCCTGTTATACCAGGGTCTGCTAGTGGATTTTTCATAACTGATTGAAGTAATATTCCTGCTACTGCTAAGTTTGCTCCAACTAATGCTGCTAGTATATTTCTTGGTAGCCTCATCTTATAGACAATAGTAGTTACTACTTTATTATCATCATTTATAAGAGCTTTAATTATTTCATTAAAACTTAAATCTACACTACCTATAGTAGAAAGCAGTACTAAAAGTACTGCTAACATTATAAAACTTATACCTATAGTTAAATATTTTTTATTTAGCTTCATACCTAGTTACCGTAAAGTACATTCCCTAAAGTTTTTATAGCTTCTTTTACTTGTAGGTTTGCAGATACGTTAAATATAGCAGGGTCTAAATCTATCACTTTTCCATTTTTATATGCATCTAACTCTTTGTATGCTGGATTTTTATCAAAAGCATCATCAAAAGCTTTTTTAGTTTCTTCTATATTTCCATGTGCAAATCTAAGTATATAATCAGGATTTTCTTTTATTATTTGCTCTAAACTAAATTGAACATAAGGTGAACTCATATCTCCCTCTAATTTATTAGTTATATTTTCTGCTCCCACAGTTTTTGCTAAATCCCCTAAATAAGAAGTTTCTGTAGCTAACATGAAGTTTTCTCCTCCACCAAATATTATTGCTACTGTCGGTGCTTTTTCACTTTTATTAGCTGTAGCTTCTTTTTCAACTTCTTTTAATTCGTTTATTACTTTAGTCGCTTCTTCTTCTTTATTTATTTCTTTTCCTAGCTCTTCAATACTTTTTACAAATTCTGTATATGTTCCTGTATTAAAGTAGAAAGTATTTAAATCATACTCTTTCATACTATCTTTTACATTTTCTTTAAACATACTATCCATTATAAATACATCAGGCTCTAGAGATGCTACTATTTCTAAATCAGGATTCATTGCTTGACCTACTTCTGGTAATCCTTTAAACTTTTCTGGTATTTCCATTTTAGTTGTAGGTATTCCTATAACATTTGCATCTAATTTATCTAATACTTGTGTAGCTGAAACTGTCGCAGCTACTACGTCTAATTCCTCAACTTGAGCACCTTTAACGGCTGTATCACTTTCTTTTTCACTTTGACTACTATTATTAGTACACCCTGTTATAAATAATGCTGATACTAAAAATACTGATGCTAATTTTCTAAATTTCATAATATTTCCTCCATTTTGTTTTAATTTTATATTTAATGTGTTTATTTTTATATAATTTTTATAAGCTAAATTGCTGTTTTACAGGCTAGTTATTCACTAACTATTTTTCTAGCCAAATTCATATATATACTTGCCATCTCGCTCTCTTTATCTTTTTCTATAACTGTTTTCCCATCATTTTCAGATATTTGAACTATTTGATTTCTAGGTATATAGTGAAAAACATTACTATTTATTTCATTACATAAGTTTTCTACTAATTCAACTTCACCATCTACATTTTTGGCATTTAATATAATACCTTTTAATGATGCATATCCTCTACTTTTAAATTGATTAACTGCTGTAGATATATTACTCGCTGCATACATAGACATCATCTCACCAGATGTTACTATATAAACATCCTTAGCGTATCCATTTCTTATTGGCATTGAAAATCCTCCACATACAACATCTCCAAGTACGTCGTATATGACTATATCTGGCTTATAAACTTCAAAAGCCTCTAATTCTTCTAACTTTTCAAAAGCTGCTATTATACCTCTACCAGCACATCCAACACCAGGAGTTGGTCCTCCAGCTTCAACACAAAGCACTCCATTATATCCTTCAAATACAATATCTTTAAGGTCTATATCGTCACCTTTTTCATTCATTACATCTAATACTGTAGGTATAAACTTTCCTTTCATTAGATTTTTAGTTGAATCTGCTTTTGGGTCACACCCTATTTGCATTACCTTATATCCTAATTGTGAAAGAGCCGCTGATAAATTCGACGTTGTCGTAGATTTACCTATGCCTCCTTTACCATATATCGCTATTTTTCTCATTGACTTTCTCCTCGTTTTAATAGATAATATTGATGATATTGATTATCATTTACTCTTTAAGTATATTATAAAAATTTTTATAGTTCTTTAATTATATTTGCTATTTTTATAAATATTTTTAGTTTAAAATATTTCAATTCTAAATTTTAAAGTTAAAATAATTTGATTATATTAACTAGTTTTAATCAAGTTTTGGAGGAGATCATGAGTAATTTGGAAAGTATATTGAAAGATTTTTATGACTGTCTAGATATTCCTATACAGTTTGTCAATGAAAAGTTTATCCCTATTTATAAAATGGGATTTTCAAAGGATATTGATTTGGTATTAGAAAAAACAAACATATATAATAATTTAAAAGAAAGTACTATTTCAAGTATAAACCTTACATATTTTGAAAATATACACTTTATAGTAACACCTTTAACGGATACTAGATTTGATGGATACTTTATAGTTGGACCATTTAAATCAAAATATATATGTAGTGAGTTAAATATTCCATTTAAACCTTATTCTTGCATTAACTACATATTAACTATGCTAAAAAGCATTATAAAAGGTCAAATTAATAAAGATAATAAATTTAATCCATACATTAAAGATAGTATTGATTACATACATAAAAATTACGCTTCTACTAATATGGATGATATTTGCAATTATCTAAGCATAAATAAAAGCTATTTTTGTTCTATATTTAAAAAAGAAACTGGATATACTTTTACTAATTTTTTAAATAAATTTAGAATAGAAAAAAGCAAAGAGTTTTTGAAAAATAAAAATTTTACAATATTAGATGTTGCTTTATTGGTTGGATATAATAACCATAACTACTATACAACACTTTTTAAAAAACTAAATGGTATAACACCTATTGAATATAGAAATAATCTTAAAGCTAGTTAATTAATTTTATTATCTAGCTTTTTATATTATTTAAATAATCAATATTTGTATTTAAAAATAAAAAATGAGTAGCTTGAGTGCTACTCATTTAATTTAATAAAAATTTTTCTAATTCATCATATAATTCTATATCTTCCTTAACTATAGCTATAACTTCTTCATTAGCTTTTAAGAAATAAACTCCTATTACTTCTTTATCTTCTTCTAGCTGAAATTCTATGTCATCTTTATATAAGCCTTCTTTTTCTTCTTTTAATTTTTCAGATAAGCAAAGTATATTTTGGTCATATACTACCTTTTCTATAATACTAGCACTAGATACTTTTGTAGATGTTATCATATATATTGCTAATTCCGTTATGTAAAGTATTAACAATTCTTTTGTAAAATTTTCTTTTATAAATTTTCTTATCTTATTATTCTTGTCATTTATTGGATAAAGCTCAGTGAGTAATTCTTCAAACTTCATAGATAATTCTCCTTATTAAGATATTAAAGTCTTAATAATATGTATGAATATTTAAAGAATAATATACTCTTAAGTATTATTTCATTTAATACATAATTATAGATGTAATATAATTATATTATTTATTTTCTATTAAATATTTTTTTTATAAATCCTACTTTTTTTCTATTTTTTAGCTCTATTTCTTTAAATGAAATATCTTCATCATTTATTATTTTTAATGGATTTTCTATTAGTAATGTTTTAGCTCTATCTTCACCATAGTATTTACTTATATATGTGAAAACTTCTTTGATATATGGTTTTCTTCTTTCTTTATCATGTGCATCACTAGCTATAAACTGTACTAAATTGCGATCTAATAAATATTTACAAACTTCAAATGACTTAGAACCTTTTTTTAATACACTTGAACTATTGATTTGAATAAGTGCCCCTTCATTTATAGCATCTTTTAAAATACTATAATTTTTTTGTATTTCCATATATCTTTCTACATGTGCAAGTATAGGTATATATCCCCTTATTTTAAACTCAAATATAACATCACTTAGATTTTTAGGAAAATTGCTAGGAGAAAATTCAACTAATACATATTTACTATTGTTTATACTTTTAAATTCTTTTTTATCTATATATTCTAATATATTTTCATTGTAATATATTTCATTTCCAACTAGCACATTTACATCTATATTATTTTTTATTAATTCATTATTAAAACTTGTGGCTATATCTAAAAGTTTATCTCCCATTATATAATCTTCAAATGCTGGATGATAATGTGATGTGTTTATTATAGTTTTTATACCTTCAGCTTGAGCTATTTTTGCCATTTCTAAAGCTTCTTCAAGGCTCTTAGCTCCATCATCCACTCCAGGTAATATGTGACAATGTATATCTATCATTTTTTATTCCCCCAATATTTACTTATATATTTTAATATATATCAAAATATTTATATAATCTACATGTTTGTATCAATATTTTAAATTGTTTTTTACATTCATTTGCAAAAAAAAAAGAATTTGCAAAATAAATTGCAAATCCTTACTCTTTTGATGTTTCTTTTTCATATTTAATTCTATTTTGCTTAATCCTAGTTATTTTGTTCCATTTATTTTTATATTTTTTATATCCTATAAATCCAGTTAACCTATAAAAAGAACATAATTGCCTATACCCAAAGCTCTCAACTATTGAAAATAGTATTAATTTTAATAGTGTAGTTATACTTGGTATATGTCTAAATACATAATTTTCAAGCATTACAGATGTTACAGATATTATAACACTATATAATATATATACTAGTAAAAATGTTGCTAAAAACTTTATATTTAAATATCCTGCAAAATATGAAACTATTATTATTAATAATCCAAATATATCTATTACACAAGAAAATAGCTCATATACTACAAAGTACATAAAAGAAAATATACCTACAAACCCATATTTTGGATTTAGAAATATATACTTATGGTTAAATAAACTTGTCATAAGCCCTATGTGCCATCTTCTTCTTTGTCCTTTCAGGTCTTTAAATGTTTCTGGTACTTGTGACCAGCAAATAGCATCATAAGCATATTTTATGTTATATTTTATCTTATTTTTTCTATAAAAAGAATGAAGTTTAACAACAAGGTCCATATCTTCACCAATTGTATTAGTGTCATATCCTCCAACATTTATAGCACAACTTTTCTTAAAAAGCCCAAACGCACCAGATATTATAAGATTGCCATTAAAACTATTAAACCAAACTCTAGTTGTCAAAAATACACGATAATATTCTATAGTCTGAAATATTACTAGTAACTTTTTTGGTGGCAATATTTTTTTTACTCTACCATTTTCTAAAACAACTTGATTTGCAACCTTTATATTTCCGCCTACTGCTATAGTAGTATCATCTTCCATAAATGGTGCTACTATATTAGTTAATGAATCATATTGAAGTATAGAGTCTGCATCTAATGATACAAATAGTGGATATCTAGATACATTAATTCCCATATTGAGAGCATCTGCCTTCCCACCATTTTCTTTTCTAACTAACGTTAATTTTATATTGTTTATAAATCTTTCATATACAAACTCTTCTTTTTTACATTTTACTAATCTTCTTATTGGCCTTGCTACTCTTTTTAGTTTAAATTTGTCTATAATTACCTTAGAAGTATCATCATTTGAACCATCATCTATTACTATTATTTCAAATTCTTTGTAGTCCAAACTAAGTAGAGATTCTATACAATCATTGACTGTTTTCTCTTCATTGTATGCTGGTACTAATATAGATATAGGAATATAATTTTCCTTATTATCTATTGCTAAAGCTTCTGAAAATCCTCTTTTTCTTTTACTCTCATTAAGCTGTAATACAGAGTATACTGTGGATATAAAAAATACAACAGCATATATAAATATATAATACATAAAGAAAATGTTAATATATCCAATAATTATCTCTAACATGAGTACACAACATCTCCTATCTCTTCTAAATATTTTTCATAAGATATTTTATCTTTTACAAACATAGCATAAAAAAGTATATCTCTTGAATATTTGTCTTCTTGTTTTATTATTCTTTCTTCTATATAGTCTTTGTCAAATCCAAGAAGAGACATGGCTGAGTTGTACCTTACATACCAATTTTTATCGGTTATTGTTTTAAGTAGTATCTCTATACTTTCTTCGCTATTATAATTTCCAAGAGTGCTTGCACACACAGTTCTATACTCCCAATCTTTACTATTTATTATATCTATTATAATTTGCTTCGCTTCTTTGTATTTAACTACTGCAAAATATTTTATTATACTTATCTTAACTTCTTTATGAGTATTTTCGCTTTTTAGCATGTTAAGTAAATCTAATTTTACATAATCTATCTTATTGTTTTTAAAGTGCTCTATTATAACCTTTTGAACTTCATAGTTAAGCTCATTAAACATTTTAATTAAATTTTTATTTAGTAGATTTTTGTTTCCACAAAACATATTAATTATATCTATAAACATTTTATTATTTACATATTTTCCATTATCTGATATATACCTTATAAAATTTATTAAATAATCTAAGTTTCCTATTTTAGATACACTCTTTAGAGCTAATGTTCTTAATTGAGTTGAATTTGTATTTAGACAATTATATAAAAAGTCTTTTATCTCTATATTAGATAATTTATATTCACCAAGCAACATAACATAATAAGATTTTATAATATCATCCTTTCTCTTACATGCCTTTATTTCATTTATTATAATATCCTCAAAGTTTTTTGTGTAAATCTTTGTGTATTTATGATTATTGTAGTCTTTATTAAATTCAAATAAGGCATTATGAAAGGAGTCTTTGTATCTTCTCTTTTTAATTTTATTTCTTACATACTCAATATTTATTTTGTTATATTTTTTTATTTTTTATATCTTCAAGCTGTTTTAATATTTCTTTTTTAAAAGTGTTATCTAAGTCTTGAACTTTCCTTTTGTGCCTTTTGTTATACATATCATTTACTATCATATAAATAACTGAACAAGAAATTATATATGTAAAAAAGGCTAACACTATATATATTATTGTTATATTTTTCATATCTCCCCCATTTAATTAGAGATTTTTGTTAATTCTTTTTGCAATATATAATAAGATTCTTTTAATCTTTCATGATAATTTGGCATTAACCAAGTATCTAGTTTAAAGCTTTCACTTTTTAGTCTAACTTTTTTATATTCACTATTTAAAGTCATACCTATTTTAATGTCTTTTATTTTTATTGGTTTAATCTTGTATACCTCATAAAAATCATCTTGTATTTGTCTAGTTGATGGATCCATAAAATTAATAATCCCCCAAGGTATTCTTATTTCTACATAATCCTTGCCAACATAAAAGTCAGAAGCTGAGTTATAATCTAAGCTATTTGGATTACTATTTCCATAAACTAATTTACCTGTTTCATGTATTATAGCTTCTTCTTCACCATTTGATGTGTTATACATTTTAGGCCTTACCTCTATATAGATTGGTGAAAAGACATCCATATCTTTTTTGTGATTTATAAGATCTGGTCTTTTTTGATTATCTTTTTTATTAAGATAAAAATTAAATCTATTATAATATTCATGTACATAAATAGCACTATTATCTATATCATTTATATGTATTATAAAATCAACATTATCTTCAAAATTCAGCATAAACTGTGAGCTTTTTTTAACACCTGATTTAGGAGTTGTATCTAAGTCTATATAAATATCATCTTTTGATAAGTCTATATCTTTTGATAATTTTGCCATAAGATATAAATACTTTTCATCACTTTTAGCATATAAACTCATATCTTTATTTTTGCTTACAATGTCTTTTTCACTCCACTCATCTATACTATCATCTACATAACTTACACTTTTACCACTTCCTGGGTCAAATGCCATAAGACCAAAACTTTGGCTATAAGTTTGTGCATCACTCCAATAAGCTGATCGGTCTAATATTTTACTATCTGCTGTATTTGCTGAAGACCTACTCCAACTATCTTGAAATTCAAATAAAAAGCTTCCTGCACATCCTGAACTTTTTATAGCCCTATATAAGGATACTAAAGCATTTCCTTGTTCTTTTTCATCTATATATTTAATTTTATCAGAGTTCATATTAAAATCTCCACCAGTTCTAGATGATGGTATCCCATATTCCCCTATAACAACTGGTATTTTATGATTATTATTTAACTTTTTAAAATAATAATCCATCTTATCTACATATTCTTTTACTTCGTTGTAAGACGGATATATATTATAAGTTGCAAATAATCCTGTTTTTAATTTGCTTTTAGATTTTATATTTTCAGGGTTAAAATAATAATTTTGATTTTTTATTCTATCATCTTTTTCTATAAAAGTATTTTTTACAGGATTTTTTTGACCGCTGACTATATTATATGAAGATGAACCTATATAACTTATAAGACTTTGCTTTTTATAACTTTCTAGTTCATAGTCTAATAAATAATCTCCCATACTAGCCATATAAGATTCAAAAGATGATGCTTTATCATTTGTATATAAATATTTGCCATTATACTTTTCTTTCTCATTCATAATTTCATTATATATTATGTCATGCTTTGCAAACTCTATGCCTAGCGTATATCCTATAACATAATCTGAAACATCAGTATTGTAAAACTGTACTATATCTGGCTTATTATAGTTGTATGGATTACCATGTACTGAATCTACTATAAGCTTTATATTTGTTATAAATCCATCGTTTAAGTTACTACTTTGTGGATTTTCTCCATCCTTTAAATATTTTTCATCAAAGTATATTCCTTGCATTAAATATATTGGACTTTCTCTATTTTTATTGAATTTATCAAGTGCATTATAAAAATTATGACTCATAAGATTAGATACTTTTATGCAATTTGCTCCCATATTGTAGATATTACTTATCCATCTTAAATAATCATCTTCTGATACTAAATTATCACTTGGAAATGTTCCTGGTTTAGCTGAGTTTAAATTAACTCCTACTATATCTAGTTTTTCCCATTTTCCATTCTTTGCTATATATATTTCCTTTTCTTTAACTTTAGTGAAATATGTATCATTTTGTCCTACTAATTGATTAGTAGCTATTGAACTTATAAGATTATATATAAGTACAAATGCTATTATACAAATAAGTAAAAATTTCTTCATATCAATCTCCTACTAACTCGCCCATTTAGATAAGCTATCTATGTTTTCATCCATCCACTTGCCTCTATTTTTTATAAAATTTTTCATTAAATTTATTTCTTCTTCATAAGAATTTGCTTTTCCTGTAGTGTCTTCTAACAAATCTTTATTATTACCTAAGAATTTATTAAATGCATCTTCTCCATTACCATATTTTTGTATTATATTCCAATACATTCCAAAAACATCAGATTGATTACTTAGTTCAAATGACCATTTATCAAAGTTCCGTTTTACTGAAGTACCTAGGTAATTCTTAGTTTTATCTATAAGATTTATAAGATATTCATCACTAAGATAGTTTTTTCTTAATTCTTTATATCTACTTACAACTTTATTAGCAAATGCTCTATCCTCCATAAGTCTATCAAACCAATACCTTTGCAACATAAAAAATCCTTCATACTCAAAAGCTCTACTATCTTTATTTACTTCGTTATTTCCAAGTGATCTATTAAAATCCCATATAGGACCTGCTTTCATTTTTTCATTATAATCCTTATACATATATGTACTAAATATACCTGCATCAGTATTTAAGAAGAACTCATTAATAATATAAAAGTCTACAAAAGAATCTACATCTATATACTTTCTATATCCATTTTTAGGGTCATTAAATTTATCTGAATATAGTATTCTTTCAAACTCACTAATATATTTGTTGATATAATTATATTTGCCTGGTGTTAAATCTTTTTTAGGATATTCAATATTTAACGCATAGTCATATAAATGAGTTTCATATCCATAATTTCCAATTACAATATTATCTTCTTTATTTCTGTCCCTACTTATTATAAAACTAGTTTCATCGGTATTATCATGAGTTTTAACTATATCAACCCTGTCTTCTCCTCGTTTTATCTTTTCTATTAATAAATACACTCCCTTGTAGTGCTTTTTTTGTATAGTACTACTTCCATCATCTATAACAAAAACTTCACAAAACCTCACATCAGGTGCATACTCCATAATATTACTACCTACAGTATATGCTATATAATTTCTCATAAGAGACTTATCAGCAAAAGGACCATTTAATACCCAATCTGAATCCTTATCCATACCTAGCATTTTTTTATCTTTTTCATTTCCTTTTTTGTTTACAAGCTTTAGACTATACTGCTTTTTAGGAAAATATTTTGTTGTATTTCCTCTTATATTAATCATTGCACTACTTTCTAAACTTGGATTATCATTTAAATAATTATTTTCTTTATCTGAATTGTAAACTTGAATATTTGAAACTGTCTTTTCTTTATTAGATATGGATTTTCCATTAGTATCTATTACTATTAAAGGAAGGTTAAAACCATAATCCCCATAAGTATTTTGATATATTTTTTCATATTCTTTTGATCTATTCTCTTTGTATTTATAACTTGCTACTTCTTTAGCTTCTTTTAAATATGATGCTCCAATTAGTGATATAAAAATAAAACTAAGTGCCATAAATGCTTTAAATATATCTTTTTTCATTCATATCACCTATCCTATTGTTTCTCCATTTTGAGCAACTAAATTAACTGCACTAACACCTTCTATCTTGTATAAATTGTCTAATATATTTTTGTCATTACTATTTTTAAACTTTATTTGATAAATTATCTCTATATTATTTCCTACAGAGTTTTTAGCCCTTAACTGACTTCCTTTAAATGAGTCAAATACACATCTCATTATTTCTTCTTCTCTTTCTCTTTCACCTCTTATAATAAGAATGTATCTTTCTTCTTTGCCAATTCCACTAAAGCTAAACATAGAAAGTACTATAAATAAAAATAACGACCCAACTATAGCTATCATATAGTTTTGACTTCCTACACTAAGGCCTATAGCTATACACCAAAATATATATCCTGTATCTCTTGGATCTTTTATAGCTGTTCTAAAACGAACTATAGATAATGCCCCAACCATACCAAGTGATAATGCTATATCACTACCAATTACTATCATTACCATAGTAGTAACTAGTGTCAGCATTACAAGTGATACATTAAACTTTCTATTATACATTACTCCACTAAATGTTATTTTATATGTCCAAAATATAACCATTGAAAGTATAAATGCCATACTCATCATTTCAATAGCACTGAATAGATTTATATTTCCGCTAGGTGCTGTTAAGTATTTATATAATGTTTCTTTCATATTTCTCTCCCTTATTACTTAAAATATATAATTTTCATAAAACTTTCTAGAACTACAATACTTACTTAAAGACTGATTTGTAGTATATAAATTAGATAAAGCCTGTGATATCCAACAAAATAATTCTCCATCAAATTTAACTTCAAGTAGTGCATTATAATAGTTGACTATAGGATTCATAATAATATCATCATTAAACATATCAAAATCAAATTCATTACTTCTTATATCACTATCTAATGTAACTCTTATATTATTTTCTTCATGTATATATGCTTTTCTATTATAATCAACTAAAACTACTGGTCTATATTGCCCTATTGTCATAATGTTGTATGCTGATTTTGCAGTTTCATTATTATATTTTAATAAAACACTATAATCTTTATTAATAAGTCTAATGGCATCCTCTCTACTTATTGTAACAGTCTCTTTTCTTTGGTTTATATTCATTTTTCTTTTTATTTCAAGCTTGACTTTCTCTGTTTTAGTGTCATATATTCTAAGTCTAATCTTTTTTCTAACTTCTTCTCCATTAATCTTAGAATAATAATCACAATTGTCTATGCTATCAAAATAAAGACTTCTTATTTTATATCCAAAACAATTATTATTTTTATCTTCTTTAAGGACATCTTTAAACAAATTGTCTACCTTATAATAATCCACTTCACTAATTGGATATTTTAGCTCTCTTCTATTTACTATCAAATTTTCACCTCCCGATTTTTATTTTATATATAAATGATTTTAGATTAAATTTTTTATCCAATTAATTTTATACCTTAATTATAATATTGTAAACTAATAAAAAAAGGATATATAAAAATATATCCTTAAAAACATATATATTAAACTAATTTTTCTAAAACAATATCTACAAATGCTCTTATACCGTCGACATTTTTAATAGCATCACTTTCAGTATTACCCTTAGTAGCTATATAAAACTTTAACTTAGGCTCAGTACCAGATGGTCTAATAGCAAGCCAAGATCCATCTTCTAAGAAGTACTTAACTACATTAGCACTTGGAAGATTATCTATTCCTTTTAAATAATCTTTAAAATCAATAACTTTAGAGTTGTTTATTTCATTTATATCATTTTCTCTAAAGTATGTCATTATATCCTTAATTTTTGCTATACCTTCTATACCTTTTAAAGTTAAAGATTTAGTTTCTTCTTTAAAGTATCCATACTTTTCATAAAGCTTAATTAATCCTTCGTATAAACTCATATTTTTAGAAGCATAATAAACTGCCATCTCTGCTATTAAAAGTGATGTAACAACAGCATCCTTGTCTCTAGCATGAGTCCCTACTAAATATCCATAGCTTTCTTCATATCCAAATAAGTATGAATTAGACTTAGTCTCTTCAAATGACTTTATCTTCTCTCCTATAAACTTAAATCCTGTAAGTACATTTAAAACATCTATATTGTTATCTTTAGCAATATCTGCACCAAATTCAGATGTAACTATAGTCTTTATAAGTACTGGATTTTCTTCTAGTCTATTAGCTTCCTTTCTTCCTTCTATTATGTAGTTTGTAAGCATTCCACCAATTTGGTTTCCTGTAAGCATTTGATAATCACCGCTTACAGTCTTAACAGCAACACCAACTCTATCACAATCAGGATCAGTAGCTATTACTAAATCAGCTCCTACTTCTTTAGCTAAGTTAATTCCTCTAACTAATGCTTTTTTATCTTCTGGATTAGGATACTCTATACCAGAAAAATTAGGGTCTGGATTTTCTTCTTCACTAACTACTATTACATTTTCAAATCCAATTTCTTTTAAAGCTCTTCTTATAGGAACATTTCCTGTTCCACAAAGTGGAGTGTATACTATTTTAAAGTCTTTTCCAAACTTATCTATTAAATCTTTTCTTATAACTTGAGTTTTTACAGCTTCTATAAAATCAGTATCTTCTTTTTCATCAAGCTTAATAACTAAATCTTTATTTTCATCAGTAAGTGTTGGTATAGTACTATAATCTACTATAGAGTTTATTTCATCAGTTATAGCACTTGCAATATGGGGCATAACTTGTGCTCCATCTTCCCAGTATACTTTGTATCCATTATATTCTGGTGGATTGTGACTAGCAGTTATAACAACACCTGCTATAGCATTTAAATTTCTAACTGCAAAAGATAATTCTGGTGTAGTTCTTAAAGAATCAAATATATAAGCTTTTATACCACAAGCTGCTAGAGTATTTGCTGTTTCTATACAAAATTCTCTAGACATATGTCTATTATCATGTGCTATAACAACACCTCTGTCTTTTTCACTGTTTGCATTTTTTAATATGTAATTAGCAAGTCCAAAAGTAGCTCTTCTTACTGTATATATATTAATTCTGTTACTACCAGCAGCTATAACTCCTCTAAGCCCAGCAGTACCAAACTCTAAATCCGTATAAAATCTATCTTCTATTTCTTTTTCATCATTTATGCTTAGTAATTCTTGTCTAGTTTTTTCATCAAAATATGGATTGTTTATCCACTCATTGTATTTTTCCTTGTAACTCATAAATACTCCTCCATGTGTTTGTATTTTTTGTATATAATTTAGTAATATGTTACATAATCGCTGAAATAATTTTATCATAAATTTATCACAAAATTTGTAAATATATATATTTTTTATAAAAAATATTATAAAAATAAAAAAAGAGAGCTTATGCTCTCTTTTTATTTAATGTATTTTATGCTCTATTTAATTTCTTCATAACCATCTTTTTAAGCATCTTAACTTCTCTAACTCTAAATTTACTAACAAGTACACCATAAACAATAGCACCTACTAATACAGATATACCTGTAGCTATAACCTCTTGTATAAATCCACTACCTAATATACCATTAGCGAATTTGTAGACAAAGTATGTTGCAACACCCATTACAACAGAAGCTATTAAAGATTTTACAAAAGTTCTTAATATTCTATCTTGTCCATAGTAGCTTATCTTTTTCTTTAATCCTCTAAATAATAATAATATACATATTATAGAAGAGAAACTAGTAGCAAGTGCTAGTCCACCAAGTCCAAATACTTGCATTAAAGTAACATCAAAGAATATATTAGCAATAACTGCTATTATACCATTTATCATAGGAGTTTTAGTGTCCTTTAATGAATAGTATACCTTACTTAATATATCTCTAAGTCCGTAAGCAATCATACCAACAGAATAACACATAAGAGCAATAGCTGTCATTTGAGTTGATTTTTCGTCAAAAGCTCCTCTTTCAAATAATATTCTAACTATAGGAGTAGCAAGTACTATTGCTCCAACAGTTATAGGTAATATTATTAAACTTACACAGTTTACACTCGTTGATACTGCTTCTGCAAATTTTCTCTGGTCATTAGTAGTAGATAGCTTTGCTAGTGTAGGATATATAACAGAACCTATAGTAGTTATAAATAATCCTAAAACAAAGAAATTAAGCTTATTAGCACTATTTAAAGCTGCTATAACCCCATCACCTAAGCTTGAAGCCAAACTTCTATCTGCCATAGCATTTACTTGGTTAACTGCAACCCCTATTAAAACAGGAAGTATTAGCCATATCATCTTTTTAAGATATCTATCTTTAAAATTGACAATAGGCTTAAATTTATACCCATGCTTTATAGCAAAAGGTACTTGGAATAAAAACTGTGAAGCCATACCAATAAGTGCCCCTATTGCTAATATATCAAAGTTTTCAGTAACTGCACCTATTATCATAGATATAATTATTATAATATTATTTGGAAGCTGTACCATACCTGGTATAGTGAAGTTTCCTTGTATTTGTAAGTAAGCTGTCATTATATTACTAAGACCTATAAATAAAACACCTACTATTATTATTCTTACAAATTCAACAGTTAGTGCTAATTTTTCACCATTAAAACTAATAGCAAATAATTTTACTATAGGCTCGGCAAATATATAACCAAATATACTTAAAATTATACTTATTATACTAACTATACATAATATATTGTTTGCAAAATTTTGCGCTCTTTTTTCTCCGCCATTTTCAAGTGCTTCTTGATATAGTGGTATAAATGTAGTAGAAAGTGCTACCCCAACAGCAGCAAACACCACAACAGGTATATTCATAGCTGTTATATATACATCACTATAAGCACTAGTTCCATAAAAATACATTAGGACTATATCTCTTGTAAATCCTAGTATCTTTGATAGCATAGTAACTACCATAAGCCAAAATGCCGATTTTGCTAAATTATTACTCATAAAATCCTCCATGAAGCTTATAATTATAAATTTTTTTCTGCCAATATTCCTAGTATACCATTAGATTAAATTTTTGAGAATAATTTTATTATATTTATATAAATATTACTATTTAAACATAATTTTTACACTTATGTGTTCCCTACATGTTAAAAATCTTAACTAATATATAAGTATAAGCAAAAGAAATTGCTTAAAAAATAAACAAGGAGGAAACAAAAATGGCAGTAACAGTAACTAAAAATCCATCAACATTAAGACTAAGATTTGACCTAGGGAGAGATGATGTAACAGGCAAAACAAAAATAAAAAGTAAATCATACTCAAATGTAGACCCAGATGCATTAGATGATGATGTATATGCTGTTGGTTCAGTAATATCATCACTTCAAAGTCACACATTATTAGAAGTAGCAAAAATTGATAATAATACATTATCAGAATAAAATTTGCTTTGCTTAAAATAAAATTATGGGGGGATAACTATGGAAATAACTAAAAAATTACTTATGTCTTTTAAGACAGTATCAGGAAAAAAAGTATCTATATCAGTAGATGAGCCAAGAGAAAACTTAACAGAACAAGAAATAAAAACTGCAATGACAACTATACTATCTAAAAACATATTTAAACCAGGCGGAGAAGATTTAGCATCTTTAGTTGAAGCAAAAGTCGTAGAAACTGGAACTACAGAATACGACTTAGTATTATAATAATTATTTATTATGGACTTTGATATACAAACACTAATATCTAATATTGGATTTCCTATCACTTTGTCAATGTATCTACTAATACGAATTGAAGGAAAACTACTAGGTCTTACTGATAGTATAAATGAATTGTCTAAAAATATAATAAATATGAAGTAATTCGCCAACCACCTTATCCGTTACTAAAAAGACCATACTAGCGTATGGTCTTTTTCTTATTTATAAACTTTGTAATTAATATAATTATCAATAAAAATATAATGGCTCCTGTAGAATCTACCAAAACATCTCTAAACTCACCACTTCTACCTGTAATAAAAGTTTGATGAAATTCATCACTACAGGCATATAAAAAAGTTATTATTAAAGATATAATACTAGTCTTATTAATAGATTTATAATTATCATATATACTCATAAATAAAAGAACTGAAAGTAATCCATATGAAAGCATATGAGCACTTTTTCTTACAACAAAAGAAGCCGTACCATTTGATATTAATACATCCATAACATCACCTAATACTGGTACTCCACTAAGTATATTTATAACACCATCTGATTGTACTGTTGATATATTAGCTGGTTGATTAGACATATAAAAAATTGTCCCCATCCATAATATAGCTAAAGCTAAAAATATCTTTTTTCTCATAATATTCACCTACAATTAAATAATAATTATAGGATATCATATATAAATAAAAAAAGGTACTTAAAATATAATATTAGAAAACTTATAAATTATTTTAAATACTCTACATTGGCTAACCTTCTAATATCCTCTTAATATGAGTAATGCTAAGACCATACTCATTAGCCAAATTTAAAATATTAACCCCATTATACTTTCTTAAAATCTCTCTATTTCTAATAAGCCTTAGATAACTAGAATACTTAGGAATATAAATATTAGTGCCACCATACATTCTAGAAATCTCTAAAAACTTATCCTCACCAACAATTCCAAGTAAAATCTCTAATCTCTCACAAACATCTTCATCTCTTAGCTTCATACACTACCTCCAAATTAAATTAACAGTATATAAAAGCGTCATCAAATCCCTTGTCCTTAGCCTCATTCAAACAATTAATAGCATTATCTTTTACCCTAAAACTACCAACACATACCCTATAAATCTCACTATCTTTTTTAATAATACCATCACAAATAGCTCTAGCCATCTTCTTATAATCATATTTTTTCATATCATCGTCATTATCTATAAAACAACACTCAATTAACACTGCATCACAAAGAGTGTTTCTAATAACATATAAATTGCTACCATCCTTAGCGCCCCTATTTTTAAAACCAATACTAGAAATACTTTCACAAATACTATTAGCCAATTTCTTTCCATTTTCATTGTTCTTATAATAAAAACATTCAACACCATAAGCTTTTTTATTAAAAGAATTAAAATGAATACTAATAAACAAATCACATTTGTTATTATTGCTAATGTCAACACACTCTTTTAAATAAGCTACATTAGAAGATGCATTATCAACTTTAGATAAAACCACTTCATAACCTCTATCCTTAAGTAAACTTATAAGCTCATTAGCAACATTTCTATTTTCAATACTTTCATTTTTAATCCCAATAGCACCACTACCAGCTCCCTTTAAGGTATGACCAACATTAACACATATTTTCATATACATCCCCCATTTATGTATTATAAATACCTATCCATTAATTCTATAATTTAACTCTCTTCTACAAAGCTCAACACTATAATCCCTACACATCTCTAGTATTCTACTTCCAATAGCCTCATCAATACCAATTAACTTTTCCTTGCTAAGTTCCGTACTAATAATCATAGGCTTATTATTAAAGTATCTATAATTTATAATCTCAAACATAATATTTACATCACTATCAGTAATACGCCCCTTAAACAAATCATCAATAAGTAGAACCTTAGCATTTTTGTATCTATTCATTACCCTATTATAATTTTCACTATCCATAATACTTTGCTTTATATTAACAATACTATCTCTGTAACTCATATACAAAACACCAACACCACTATTCATTAAGTAATTACTAATAGCCAAAGATAAATGAGTTTTTCCACTACCACTATTTCCCATAAACACTATAGAATTATGCCTACTATCACTAATATAATCAAAATCCTTAGCATAAGTCTTGGCTTTAACATAAGCATTTAAAACATCCCTACTTACACTATAATCAAAATTATCAAATATTTTTTTCCTAAACTCATCACTAATACCACTAATCTCAAGTATTCTCTCAGCTTCTCTTAACTTTCTACACTCACAAGCAGTAGCAGTATTCCCATCTAATATAAAAGTCATATCTCTGCATTTAATACACTTATAATCTTCTTGCAAATTCAAGTTCTTCTTCACTTGGCTTTTTAAAACTCTTTCCATTCTTATCTTTATACTCTCTGGAATATTTGCCATTTTTAATTGATTTATCACCATATCCATAAATACTTCCCCCAGCTAAATCATTTTCTATATTATTATTTTCTTTTTCTTTTTGTTTTTGTTTTTCTTTTTGTCCACGTATGGTGGTACGTGACGTTGACGTATCGTCAAAACATATATTTTCACTAGTGTTTAAATATTTTTCATAAAGACTTCTAACAGTTAAACTATTTATTTTTTGAAGAACAAACTCAATCATACTCTTATCTTCAACTTCTAATAGCTCCTTTTTAATACAATCAATCATAGGTTTCCCAAGCCTAGAAAAATTGTACTTTCCCCAATTTTTAATGCCAATCTCACGAGTATCTTCATTATACTTAATAGCACCATAAACATTAACAAACCTATCAATCATACAACTAATACTCTCAACAGAATACCCAAGCTCAAAAGCCATTTGCTTTTTACTAAGCCTATAAATCCCAATCTGAGTAGTGCTAGGATTAGTAAGTAAATACAACATAAATAATTTATCCTCAGGTGTCATTTCCTCCAACACCTTAGGATTTTTCCAAAATTCTACCCTAACATATCTATACAAAGCCATATATATACCTCTTTAATTCCATTTTTGCAATTTCTATTTTGCAATTATTTCAGCAAAAAAAATCTTATTAACATCATCTAAACTAAGTTCTAGATGATTTTTTATCTTTACAACATCACTAACAGTAAAATCTTTTTTTCCACCTTCCTTAAGTCCATACATCTTACGACTAATACCTAATACAGCCGCCATCTCATTTTGACTATACTCCTTATATAACCTAATAGCCTTAAGTAATTTTCTATCCATATAAATCCCCCTATTATCTATTTAATTCCCATTTTGTAATTAAATAATAGTTTATAGAACATATATAAGTCAACATAAAGAATAAAATTTATATATTTATGTAACAAAGTGTTCCCAAATAGGAACTTTTTGTTACTTTTTTATAAACAATATAATATAATTAACTCAAAGGGAGTGATAAAATTGGAATCAATCGGACAAAGAATAACAAAAGCAAGAGAAAGATTAGATATGAATCAAAAAGAATTATGTCAAAAAACAGGAATAAAAGAAAGCACACTATCAAGATATGAAAACGACATAAGAGAGCCAAAAGCATCAACTCTACTAACAATAGCAGAAACACTAAATGTATCATTTGACTATCTAATGGGCGTATCTGATGATTTTGAAAGCTTTCATCATGAAGATGATACAGATGAAGAATTAGAACTAGAAAAAATATTAGAAAATACAGAGAAGAAATTGTCAAGAGAAGGACTTTCATTTTATGGAAAGCCAGTAACAAAAGAAGACATAGACAAGCTACTAACAGCAATAAAAGTGGGAATATCAGTAATGGACTCAAATAAAAAATAATCATCTAAATCAGGGGGATAAAATGAATATAGACAAGGTAAATAAAATAAAAGAAATAGTAAGAAGGTACAAATCAGTAACAGAAACAAATGATATAAGAGAAGTTATATCTATATGTAATATAAAAATACAAGAAGTACATAACCTAGAAGAAATGAACTATTTTAAAGGAATGTATTATAAAAATAAATCTAAACAAACAATAGTACTAAACAAAGCACTACCAGAAAAAGAACAAGAAATAGTACTAGCACATGAATTTGCTCACTCAAAACTACATAGGAATATAGACATATCATATTTATTAACTGATACATTCTTTATATGTGATCCCTTTGAACTAGAGGCAAACACACTAGCAGCAGAATTTTTAATAGAAGACGATACAATTATAAATCTTTTAGTAGAAGACCCTACATCAACATATAAAAGTATGTCTCAGACTCTAGGGCTTCCAGAAGAATTAATAAAACTAAAATATGAATATTTAGATAAAGGTAAACTTAAAAATATACATGACTTTTAGGAGTATAAAAATACTCCTAATTATAATATATAAATCTATTTTACTTAAGCCTAAATACCCTACTGCAACTAGATTTTAAATAATCATTATAAATATCAGGCTTATCTAATTTTAACCTTTTACTATCAAAACTAGACTTAACAACCTTTTTCCAAGTAATTTTCCTATCCCTACAAAAACCTGTCTCAAACTCTCTCATCTCACTTTGAATCCTATGTTCAATAGACTTTTTCATAGATTCAAGGCTCTTAATCTCATCAACAATAATATCATACTCTAAAATACACTCATATAAACTATCATCAAGCTTTATAACATCGTCCACACTATCCTTGTAAGTATTTCTTAAAAAATCACCATATTCCTTACTCCCAAAAGGAAAGTCACACTTAACTTCTTTCTTAAACATTTTTGTAAAACCTACCATAACAAAATTCCTCCCTAATTTTATCTATAAAATATACCTGCCCCTTACCAGTAATATAAGGAGTAACACTAATCCTTATACCATCACTAGTATTTATGCTATACTGACGAGTAACAAAAAGCCCTCTATCAATATACACCTGCTTAGGTTGATTTTCCATTCCTTGCTTCATAATATATCCATTAGCTCTAAACCAAGCAAACAACCTATTTCTCCCAATATCAACACCAATATTTTTAAGTACCTTAGCAAATCCACCAATACTTATAGCATTATCACTACTTGATACAGTCTTACCTATATTTATATAAGGCTCATTAGCCTTTCTATCACAAATCAACCTTTCAATATCTCTGTGCTGAGAGTTGCATATACGTATAAGCTTTTCTACAAACCTATGGTCATGATAATACCCGCCTTCTTTTCTAATAGTTGGCAATACCTCATCCATAACCCACTTTTCAAACTTTTCAGCTTCTTTATTTTTAGATTTAATAATAAGCCTGTATAAGTTTCCTTCACTGATAAAAGCCCTCTTTATAGTCTTTTTTATATTATCCCCATTAACCTTCTTCCCTGTTACCAAGACACTATCGTGAAACACGATAGTGTCTTTTTTACAATGTCTATTAATAGCATCGTTCTTATTTTTGTAGCCAAGTATCTTACAAACATCAATACCATCAAAATATGGCTTACCATCAACACTAATAACAGAAACATCACCAAATTCTTTATTAGTAAAAACACTCACACCATTCATAGTATCCCCCATTAATTCTTATTTTGGAATTTATTCTCTTTGTATTTCATTATTGTAATTTAATGGTAGTATATAGCTACATTAAGTGTCAATTTACTTTTAAATAACTATTCCCATGTTGGGAATATATAAGCATATAGGATATTAATATTTTTACATATTTATTTAGTATACATAAAAAATCCCCATAAAATAGACTTTTTTATCGTCTACTCTATGGGGTATATTTAAACCATAGTCATATAAGTATACTTATATATGCGAAAAGCAAGACAATACTCCCTTAGCTATCGCATCTGTAATTTTTTCATGATTTTTTACATCACTCAAAAATATATCTTCTTCTTTATTAGATAAAAATCCCATTTCTAATATTACTACCGGTACTTCAGACCAATTAAACCCAGTCATATCATCTCTATATATTATACCTCTATTTTTGATTCCTAGCTCTGATGTATATACATCAATTATCTGCTGACCATATTCTTTACTTATATCTGAAATATCACTAGTATACTCATTTTTAGGAGGTACTAAAACAGAAGCACCTTTTGCAGATTGATTTTCCGCACCATCTGCATGTATCCTAACTACTAAGTCAGCATTATTTTCATTTCCTATTTTTGCTCTATCTATATTACTGAGAGATTCTTCAACTTTATTTTTTGTTAATATTACATTAAATCCCATATCTGTTAGCTTTTTCTCTAATAATTTTGCTATAGACACTGTCGTAATATATTCTGGTACCTTTGTAACTACTCCAGTAGCTCCTAAAACATCCTTTGCTTTTGTTTTGCTTGAATTTGGCGCAATAGGCTCTTTTTCTTTATTTCCCTCAGATGAATGACCTGGGTCTATAACTATAGTCTTAATTTCTTTTTTAACTTCTAGTTCTTCTTTTTTTAGTTCATCCTCATCCTTATTTTCCACACTATTTTCCTCATGAGAAATTTTCTTAGATACCTCTATATCATCTATTTTAACTTCCTTATTACCTTTATTACATCCATATAAAGTTAGTGTGGATAACATTATGAAAAATATTATTATTACTTTTTTCATACTTTATTTTTTCCCTTCTAACTCTTTTATAAGGTTAACATTATTTTTTTCAATAGGATTTAATTGTTCTATATCTCCAGAAAAATTAGGATTTGGAATGTACCAATCTTTTTGGCTAAAATATTCTTTATACTCTTCTGTATTAAATACATATCCATTTCTAGCAAATATCTCATTTCTTATATATGAAAGTTCTTTTACAGTATAACTGCTTAACTCTTCTCTACTAAGCTCTCTTGTACTACTATCAGGTATTATAAAATCTTTCTTTTTATCTTCTATAGTAAATTCTTTTGCTATTTTTTCTTCATATTCTTTAATTTTCACAGCAGCTTCTGTTTTGCTTATTAAAGTATGATTTGTCGATTCTTTGCCATTAAAAGTATATTTTATAGTATCTTCATCTACAACTTCTACAACTATATCAATATATTCTACAGAATCATAATAAGTAGACTCTAACTTATAAATTACCTTTTTATCATCAGACTTAACATCTAACACTTTATATGATGATCCTTCAGAATCTTTTATATATTCTACATATTGATTTTCATCAAAATACACAACTATAGGATACAAAGTACTTTCATCATCAATTAGTATGCATTTTTCTTTTATTACATCTAATGCATCACCACTATCATTTTTTTTAGTTTGTTGTGAAGTTTTATTATTATTTATAACAGCTTTACCTTCTTGTTTCTTTGAACATCCACTTATAGATAAAACTATTACTGTTAATATTACTATTATTTTATAATTTCTCATGACTCTCTCCTATAAAATTTAATCCTATACTTATATTTCAAAAGTACTAAAGTCAAATTCTATTTTATATCCACAACATGGACAGAAATTAGAATTCTCAGGTACAATCGTTTCACAACTTGAACACTCTATATACTCTGTATTATCATCTGGTATCTCTACTTTAGTACCACATCCTCCACAAAATTTATCCTCTAATGATATTCTCGCTCCACAATCACATGTAAGTCCATTCTTTTTATTATTTATTTCTTGTATTTTCTTCTTGTTATCATATATAGTGTAATCAAATCCTATTAAAGGTTTACACGCCTCTCTTATTTCTAAATTGGTTATTTCCCCCTGTCTTATTTTCTCATATACTAATATTCCTATTTCTTCTAAAAGAATCCTTCTTTTATTTTCAACTTCATCTATTATCTTGTTATACTTAGATATAGTCATTTTTTCATCAATCTTATTTTTATTTTGATCTATACTATCTTGTATTCTTGACATACCTGAGTCAATTTTATCTTGAACATTATTCATACTAAACTTCTCCCCTAATAATTAATTTTTATAGTGCTGCACTAAACCCATCACCCGCTGGGGCTATATAATATACTTCCATTTTTTCTGGGTTTACGTAAAAAGACTCTCCACATTCATAAATTATATAGTAGTACCCCCTAGAACCTTCTTCTTCTGATGTTCCATAATATTCACCTTGCCCATATGTATCATTATACCAATCTATTTCTTTTAATCTATTTGTACAAAATTCTATTGCTTCTTCTACTGATAACTTTTTATCTATTTCTTCATTAATTTCATTTATTTGCATTTCATATATTAAATATTCTCCATTATCTTGTAATTTTACATTATAAAAAGAATCAAATTGCTTTACTTTTTTTTCTCCATTTTTAGTTATAGCTATCGTTTCATTTACATTTACTATATATTCCCCATTTGATATTTCATCTATTGATATAAACTCAAATGATTTAAGTTCTTCTCTTATTCCATCATCATAGAATTTTTTAATATTAGTCTTGTGTTCCTTATCTAAAGGACCACCTTTTACTAAGTACTTTTCTACTAAACTATAGTTTCCTTCATTTACTGCTTGTATATAATCTTTCTCATAATTCTTTAAAACTTCTCTTATTTCATCAGTTGGTAAAACATCATATGTTGTTTCATCCTCTAAGATTACTTGTGCTTTTACAACTTTTACTTTTATCGTATTTACAACTTTATTTTTGTTTAAAGTTAATACATCTACAGTTCCAGCTTTTTTCCCTTTAAAGAATCCATCTTCTGTTATTGTAGCTATATTTTCATCACTAACATTATAAGTAACATATAACTCTTTATCTGTGCTCGAATTTGCTGATGATATAAATTCAAACTCCTTACCTATTGGTAATTCATATGATATGCTTTCTTGTCCTGACTGATATTGTTTTATTTCTTCTTGATTACTTAAATTTAGCACTGTATTTATAACTACATCACTATCTTTTTTATTTAAAATAAAAATACTGCCTCCAACTACAAGTAATACTATTACAAGAGTTGGTAATATTATTTTAAACTTATTTTTTGTTTTGTTATTATCTTTAACTTCTTTGCTATCTACTTTTGGTGTTTCATTAGCTATTTTATATTCACTTATTATATTTGATTCTTTAACCGTTGGTTGTTCTCTTTCTATCTTAACCTCATTTGTTACCTTTACCTCTTTAAATCTTGGTTGTTCCTTAACTAACTTAGATTTCTCTATTACTTTATCTTTTTTATCTACTGTATTTTCATTTACTACACTTTTATCTTTTATTTCTTGTGGTTTATTAGTTTTTTGTTTTGGTTTTATCTGTGATAATATCTTTTGAGCTAATTTTTCATTATCCTCATCTAACTCTACATTACTTATATACTTTTCAAGTTCTTCATATCTATTTAAAAAGAATAATAATTTCATCTTAAAAGAAATAATTTCATTCATTTTTCCTAGTTGTTTATTGTTATCGATTACTTCAAATGCTTTACTATATTTTTTTAAGTTCACTAGTGTATTTAAATATATTATATATATATCAATATTTATATCATTAGTTTGATTAAAAAGTGTCTCACAACAGTTAATAACATCTTCAGACTTCTTGTTTTTTATCCAGATTGAATTAATTTTTTCAATCAGTTCTTTTTCCGTTAGATTATTACCCATATATACTCCCTCAATTTTAAATTTAATTAAATAAAAATTTGTAACTACTACGCTAATTAGTAGTAAAATATTCTAATAGAACATACTTTTAAAAGCAATTCCAAATAACATTATTATTATAAATGCTATTACTATACATATACCTACTGCTATTAATGGTATAACTATATTCGTTCCACCCTTTTTTATTATCATACTTTCCTTCATTTCATAATCTAAATGCTGTACTTCTGTAAGCTTTCTTTGTATATGATTTAGATATAATGCATTTGAATACATTCCTATAGCTATACTTAATCCAAAAGATAATATAGCTCCCAGGTATGGTATTTGTGCTATTAATATACTTCCTAAAAAAATAGCGCCTGCTTGAAGGTACATCTTTCTATATAACATCCAATATATATTTAGGAAAAATGCTGCCCAGTTCCAAGTTATCTTACTACCTGTTGTTTTTATTTTATTAAATTTCTCATTGTAGTAATGTGTATTTTTAAACACAAACTTCTCTATATCATCTATATCAATATCTGATATATCGCTATATTTAGCTATATTATTTATACTTACACTTTTACCACGTGTATATTCTGCTTTTGTTCTAATAAACTCACTCCCACAATTAGAACAATATAAACTAATACTATTATTTTTATCACCACATTTAGTACAAAATATTGTGTTTTGATTTGTTAATTTCATAAAATTCCCCCTATTTTATTATATATTGTGTGTATTATCTACACTTACATATACTATTGCTGAAGTTAACCCCATACATAAAATTATTATTATAATTCCAACTATATCATGTAAGGTTTCTATCCTTCCAAGTATAAACCCGTTACAAAATGATACCACTTCAAATAATATTACATCCTCCTTCCTCCAAAAAAAATCCAAAAAAATTATACCATAAGCCTTTAGTCGATTTTTGTACTTATTTGTATTTCATTGAAATAATTTTTTACTTAAAAATGAACAAAAAAATACCATGCATAAATGCATGGTGTTTTTTTAAAACTTTTCAGTTTTATAATTTTATGTTAAAAACAATATTAAAATAAAAACTTCAAACGTAGTATATTGTATGAAATATTATTATATCACACTAATCAAAATTTCAAAATATTTAATCTTAAAATATTTTATATTTCAACATATTTCTACTTCTTGAAATTATTGTATCCAAATATAAACTCATGCCAAGCACTTAAATTAGGCTCCTTATCCCATTCAAGCACCCAACCTTTTTGTTTACTTATGATATGGCCCTTTCTATACTTTTCCATAGGGAACTGGAACTGTTCTATATTAGTGTCGCCTATCTTAAAAGCAGTAAACCCTAAATCCATCATCTCAGTAGGACTTATATTTGTCTTAGTGTTTTCAAGTAATATATCAGCACATCTTTTATACTCCTTGGGACCTGCCTTTAAAAACTCATTATAAACACTTTCAGCCACATCTCTATGTCTATTATCTCTATGAAAAGCATCATCGTTGTATCTAATTCTACTAAAAGCAAGTGCTTGATAACCATTTAACCTTTGAACACCAGACTTAGTTATATACTCTTTTTTAACTTTATCTTTTCTATCATAATAGTAATCATAACAAGCATCTATATACTTATTAACTTCCTTAACATCATTAGGTGTAACATCAACAACAACACCACCTAACTCATCCATAATATCCATAAATGAAACAAAATTAACAGCTATGTATTTATCAACATCAATATCAAAGTTTATCTTAAACACTTCTTTAAGTAAATCAATACCACCATATGCATAAGCATGAGTCATCTTTTCATATCCATGACCTGGTATATCTACATAAGTATCACGAGCTATAGAACTAATCTTAATTTGTTTAGTTTTACTATCTATAGTAGCAAGCATTACAGAATCTGATCTATTGCCTCTTTCTACATTTTTACCATCAGTACCTACTAATAATATATTAGTAATACCATCAACAATCTTTCCTTCTTCCTTTGTATCAGTACTTTTAGCCACATCATCTTTAACATATATAGAGTTTAATTTAGAATATACATATCCAAATCCAGCCCCACCTATTATAAATATAGCAGCTACTAATACTAACACTACCTTCTTAAAATTACTCATTTAAAACCACCCATTTTATTTATTTTAATAGCAATCAAAGGATATAAAAAAGTTTAAAAAACCTCTTCATACCCTTGTTTTAATTTATTCAACCTCTAGTGCAACTTCATCTATTAAATCTAATTCTTCTTTTATTGAAACTTTATTTTTTAAAAACTCCATAAACTCATCTTTAAGTTCTGGTCTTTTTAAAGCAAAGTCAACCGTAGCTTCTAAAAATCCTAACTTATCCCCTACATCATATCTTTTACCTTCAAAATCATAAGCATATATTGCTTCTTGAGTAGCTAATGTTTGAAGAGCATCTGTAAGTTGTATTTCTCCACCCTTACCAGGTTCTTGATTTTCAAGTATATCAAATATAGCAGGAGTAATTATATATCTTCCAAGGATTGCAATATTTGATGGTGCTTTATCAACCTCTGGCTTTTCAACCATATCTTTAACTTTATACACTCTATCTTCTATATGCTTAACATCAAGTATTCCATATTTACAAGTATCTTCTTTGGCTACTTGTTGAACTCCAAGCACTGAAGTTTTGTATTCATCATAACAATCTATTAATTGCTTTAAACATGGCTTTTCATTGTCTACTATATCATCACCAAGAAGTACTGCAAATGGTTCATTACCTATGAAGCTTTTTGCACAATGGATAGCATGTCCTAGTCCTTTTGGCTCTTTTTGTCTTATGTAGTGGATGTTTACCATATTTGATATGTCTTGAACCATCTTAAGCATTTCATCTTTTCCTTTTTGCTTAAGTTCAAGCTCTAATTCTACACTTCTATCAAAGTGATCTTCTATACTTTTTTTGCTACGACCTGTAACTATTAGTATTTCTTCTATTCCAGAGTTTATTGCTTCTTCTATTATATATTGTAAAGTTGGTTTATCAACTATTGGTAGCATTTCCTTTGGTTGTGATTTTGTTGCAGGTAAAAATCTAGTACCAAGACCTGCTGCTGGTATAATTGCTTTTCTTACTGTTTTTTTCATTATATTCTCCCATAGTTTAAAGAGGAACGAATCGTTCTTCCTTATTTAACAAACATGTATCTTTTGTTAAGATGATAAATCTATTTCTTACATATCATAATTTACATATCCATTAGGATTATTACTTTGCCATCTCCAAGAATCTTCACACATTCTAGATATATCAAATTCCGCTTTCCATCCTAATTCTGAATTTGCCTTAGAAGTATCAGCATAGCACATAGCAATATCTCCTGGTCTTCTCTCCACTATTTCATATGGTATTTCTTTTCCACTAGCTAAGCTAAATGCCTTAACTATATCTAGTACACTATATCCATTTCCAGTACCAAGATTATATGTAACTAGTCCACAATTAGACTTTAATTTATCAAGTGCTTTTATATGTCCTTTTGCTAAATCAACAACGTGTATATAATCTCTAACACCAGTACCATCAGGAGTATTATAGTCTCCACCGAACACACTAAGTTTTTCAAGCTTTCCAACGGCCACCTTAGTTATGTATGGCATAAGATTATTGGGTATTCCATTAGGCTCTTCTCCTATAAGTCCGCTAATATGAGCTCCTACTGGATTAAAATATCTAAGAATAGCTACATTAAGACTATCATCAGCCTTGCATATATCTCTTATCATATCTTCAATCATAAGCTTAGTAGCTCCATATGGATTAGTTGTACTTAATGGAAAATCTTCAAATATAGGGCAAGACTCTGGATCTCCATATACAGTGGCAGATGAACTAAATACAAAGTCCTTTACATTATATTTTCTCATTAAGTTTAATACATTTAAAGTATTAATTAAATTATTACTATAATACTCAAGTGGTTTTGCTACTGATTCACCAACTGCCTTGTATGCAGCAAAGTGAATTACTGAATCTATATTATTTTCTTTAAATACTTTCTCTAATGCTTCTATATCAGTAATGTCAACTTTATAAAACTTAAAATCTTTACCACTTATTTCTTTTATTCTATCTAATACTATAGGATCACTATTAGAAAAATTATCTACTATTATAACATCATGATTCTCCTCTAATAACTCTACTACCGTATGACTTCCTATGTATCCAGCTCCACCATTTACTAAAACCCCCATTTTGCTCCTCCTACTTATATTTTTTATAAGTCACTATCATATATGTTAGCTTCTTGTACTGATTAATCTCTATTAAATAAATCTCTTGTGTATACTTTATCTTCTACATCTAATAAATCTTTGCAAAATCTATTGGACACTATAACGTCACTCATAGATTTAAATTCATCTAAATCTGTTATAACCTTAGAACTAAAGAAATTATCCTCTTTAAGTTCCGGCTCATATACAGCAACTTCTACTCCTTTAGCTTTTATTCTTTTCATTATACCTTGAATAGAAGATGCCCTAAAGTTGTCTGAACCAGTTTTCATTGTCAATCTATATATGCCAACAATCTTAGGTTTTTTCTTTAATATTTGTTCTGCTATATGATCTTTTCTAGTTGTATTAGCATCAACTATCGCTGCTATTATATTATTTGGTACATCCGCATAATTTGCTTTTAATTGCTTTGTATCCTTTGGTAAGCAGTATCCACCATACCCAAATGATGGATTGTTATAATGACTACCTATTCTAGGATCAAGTCCAACACCTTCTATTATCTGTTTAGTATCAAGTCCTCTAACTTCAGCATATGTGTCTAATTCATTAAAATATGCTACTCTAAGTGCTAAGTATGTATTAGAAAATAATTTTATAGCTTCTGCTTCTGTTGAATTAGTAAATAATACTGGTATATCTTCTTTTTTTGCTCCTTGTACTAATAGATCTGCGAACTTCTTAGCTCTTTCAGATTGTTCTCCAACTATTATTCTTGAAGGATGTAAATTATCGTATAATGCCTTTCCTTCTCTTAAGAATTCTGGCGAGAATACTATGTTATCAGTTTCAAATATTTCTTTTACTTTCTCAGTATATCCTACTGGAACTGTTGATTTTATTATCATCGTAGCCTCTGGGGCTATTGATAATACATTTGCTATTACTGCTTCTACACTTCTAGTATTAAATTCATTATTTTCCGGATCATAATCTGTTGGGGTAGATATTATTACAAAATCTGCATCTTTATATGCTTGATAATAGTTTGTAGTAGCAATTAAGTTTAAATCTTTATTCGATAAATATTCTTGAATTTCCTTATCTAATATAGGTGACTTATTATTATTTATCATATCTACTTTTTCTTGTATTATATCTACAGCTATGACTTCATTGTTCTGTGCTAATAATACAGCATTTGCTAGTCCTACGTATCCTAGTCCAGACACTGCTATTTTCATACCATTTTCCTCCTAATATTTATTATCGTTCTGTTAACTTATTTATATTTGAATCTCGACCCCGATAAGGTTTACAATATTTTCCCACAAAACACATTCATCACTTAGTAATTTAACACCTGCTCAGGTTTGTGGTATTAATTATACTCACCAGGAAAAAGTTAATTGGTTTGTAAAATATTAATTGCATTTGTTGCCTAAAAATTTTATAATTTCGTTAGGCTTGTTTGCTGTGCCTATTTTTAATAAAGCAAACCAAGTATAACCTATCGGTTTATTAATATTTTCGAGAACTATTCTCATCATATCTAATTAACAGAACCTTTATTATATATTTTTATGCGATTTAATAACCTATTATAGTATTACTAATAACAACCCCTTTGTGCTCAAAGTTCTAATTGTTCACTTTAGATACTCATAAGTTTTTATTCCATTCTTTTTGATAATAATTGCTGGATTTCCTATAACCGTACAATTCTTAGGTACACTTTTTACTACAACGCAGTTTGAACCTATAATACTATTTTCACTGATTTTAACATCCCCTATAATTTTAGCTCCTGATGTAATTTTTACATTATCACATATAGTCGGACAGTCAATATCATTTGAATATCCTATTGTAACCTGTTGATTTATCCAACAATTTTCACCTATACTTTTCGCAGAAATTATAGTACTAAATCCATGCTGTATAAATAGTCCTCCCCCTATATCTGGTGTAAATATGTATAAGGAATTTAGAGGTCTATAAAATAAAGGAAGCACTATTTTTCCTAGTATTTTATTTTTCCTACTAATTCTATAATAAAATAAGTTTCTATACTCAGGATAGTTAACTAGCAAATAGTTAAGAGTCGTATTCAAAGAATTTCTGTCAATATGCTTGATATTTTTCCATCGCTCTATATCTTTTTTTATTATACCTTTATCTTTACTTATATTGTAGATTATCATTGCAGGTATTGATCTAACTATATTTATATTTTCCCAAATGCATTGATAGTTCATATTACCACCTTACTTAAAATTTACTTATATGTTATAGAAGTAATTAAGTTAATACTTAAACTTTAACATGATATATTTTAATTTATTTATTATTTTCTCTGTCATACTAACGTTTACAAATTTGCTTATTGTATCTTCCAAATTATTTCTTCTAAATTCATTAAAAAATCTCTCTCTTTTTCTATTATAAGATACAGGTTTTACAATACATGGATTACGAGATATTGCATAATTTAAATCTGTATCTAATGTACTAATTTTTTCTTCTATATTTTTAAAAAATAATTTTCCTTTTCTACTGTTTATCAATATTAATGACACACCTTTTTCATCATAAAAATCTAAATGCTTTTCTTCGATCCCCCAGTAATCAGCTAACGATATATCACTATTGTTTCTGAAATCTTTAGCTGTACAGTTATAGCATGAAGGCCTTAAATATAAATCATTTAAGAACCCTTTCATATATAAGTCTTCTCTATGAGTATTGCTATATTCTTTTCCATTTTCAAACTTAACTTTAAAGCTAAAATTTTTCCACCCTTTGTCCTTTTCTCTAAATCCAATGTATTTTATTTCAGAATTAAATTTTTTACTTATTAATTCTTTGTATTCTTTGAATATTAATGGACTAGGGACACCATGACAAATAATATCCACTGTTATCAAATTACTATAATCTTTTCTTAAAAATAAGTTTAGCCCCTTTATTTGGCATTGTGTCCCACTAAATAAAACTAGTTTACCTTCCTGTAAATATTTTCTTGCTTTGATATAGGTATCTCCTATTTTGCTCTGAACGTACTTTGATCCTTTAAATTTTTCACAAAGCTTCATAGTAGATGCTTCTATATGCTCTACCTCAAACTTATCATTAAATGCTGCTCCGAATACTATTCCTTCATTCTTAATTATGTATTCACATAAATTTGTAAATACACCTCCCGATGAGCTTGACACTTGAATTTCATCATTCTTACTTTTACATGCATATGGAATAACATTAAATTCAATTTTCTTTATTTCATTTATAGTAGGACATATATTGCTGCATAAATTACACCCTATACATTTATCATGATCTACTATTGGATACCAAAATCCTTCATCATCAATTTTCATACTTATACAATCATAAGGGCATATATTAACGCAACCATAGCACCCACAACAACTTTCCTTTTCTATTATATTAATCATTCTTAAGCCTCTCCAAAACTATTTTTGTACACAAGTTACTTTTTATTAGATATATATCAAAAACCACTACTTTACAAAAAATCTACCTGACTAAACCATATATTCTATCAGTTTACATAATTATAGTAATATAAATATACTTTTCATTTTACTTACTATAATTAGTTCTTATATCACCATATTCTATAAAATTTTAGTACAGGTTAATAGGTAAAAATAAACTTATAGTATTTATGTAAGATTTTTTCTCTTTTGCATATTAGAGTCTATATAGTTTAATCTTTTCCTGTTTTGCTCTACCACTTTTGACAGTAGTGGTGATATTTCAAATGATTTATCACAATACCACTAGGAAGTTACCTTATAATTTTAGTATTTATAAAAATCCTTAAGTAACTATAGTTTAATACATACTTTATCATATGTTTTTGTAATCTAATTGCAAAGTTAGGTATTTAATACTACAACTTTTCTTATTAGTTTAGTTCTTGATATAAGCATAATGTAACGCACATTCATAAAATTATTTCCATTATATTTGGCATAATCAAATACCTTATATCTATTTTAGAATCTATCTCTAAGGTTTTGCTAAATAATATCATCAATAGAATTATTTTTATCATTCAATACAGTAGAACTATTAAGCATTCTATTTAAAGTTTTTGTATAAATTATATAGACTGATATGATCAAATTTTAAATAATATAAGTACAAATATTTCAAAACTTATTTCTAGAAAATATCTCTATATTCAAAAATACTCTTAATATTTTTAAAGTTAATTTATTGTTAATAATAATATAATTGATTTTCTCATTTATTATTTCTGATTTTAGTATTATTAATTACTTATAGCGCGGTGTTAATGATTTATATTTTACAAATATTACGCTTTATTTATTTTCTTCATAAGCATTTTAATTAATATATTAAACTCTTCTATATTAAATAGTTTTATTAATACGGCATAAGCTATTGCTCCTACACTTATAGATAAACCTAAAGATATTATTTCATCACCAAAATTAAACTTTAATATACTCAGTATATTATTATAGGTAATATAAGTAATAATTCCCATAATTATCGAAGATATAGTAGTTTTACAGGCTACCTTCATTATTTTATCTTGTCCAAAATATCCAATCTTTTGTTTTAGTTTTTTCAAGAAAAGAAATACACATATTATAGATGATATACTAGTTGCTAGCGCTAATCCAGCATGTCCCATCTTCTTTACTAATAACAAATTTAAGCCAATATTTATTAACATTGATATTATTCCATTTACCATTGGTGATTTAGTATCTTTTAATGAATAAAATATTCTTCTTAATATATCTCTTAAACCAAGTCCTACCAATCCAATAGAATACATAATTAAAGCAATTGATGTCATATTAGTAGCCGTTTCATCGAATGCCCCTCTCTGAAATAGAACCTTTACTATTGGTTCTGATAAAACTATTGCTCCTACTGATATAGGTATTGCTAAAATAATTATACAATTTATACATCTTTCAATTATCTTTTTTATTTCTTCTTGGTTATTTTCAGACGATAATTTTGAAAGTATTGGATACATAACAGATCCTACCGATGCTATAAACAGAACAAGTACAAATTCATTTAATCTGTTTGCATAGTTTAATGCTGAAATACTTCCTTCTACCAGTGTTGAAGCTAGTGTTCTATCAATCATAGCATTAGCTTGGGTTACCATAACACCTATAAATACAGGCAACACAAGAATAAACATTTTTTTTAAGTAAGGATCTTTAAAATCTACCCTTAACTTGTATTTATATGAATATTTCTTTGCAAATGGAATCAAGAAGATAAATTTAGTTATAATTGCTATTAATGTTCCCCATACCATAAACTTAGGTCCTATCCAAATACTCATTATAATTGATGCAATTATTATAATATTGTATGGTACAGAAATTAATCCAGGTATTGTAAAATTATTATGAATTTGAAGATATGCTACCATTATATCGGTCAATCCAATAAATATAATGCCTAAAACTAATATTCTAGTAAATTCTATTGTAGTTTTAAGAATTTCGCCTTCAAATCCAATAGCGAATAATTTTACTAGTGGTTTTGTAAATACTAGTGATACTATAGCTAATATAATACTTGTAATAACAACTATATTAAGTATATTGTTAGCAAATTCAAGAGATTTTTCTTTCCCTCCAACTTTATTAGTTTCAAAGTATAGAGGTATAAAAGTTGTACTCAAAGTAGCTCCTATTGCAGAAAATATTACGTTTGGAATATTCATTGCTGTTAGATATGCATCACTATAACTAGATGTACCATAGATGGATGCAAGAACTAACTCTCTTCCAAAACCTAGTACTTTAGCTAATAACGTCACCAACATAAGTCCTATTGTAGCTTTTAATACTCTACTCATATTTTTTTCCTCTTTTACATTAATTTGAAATTTATCTTAAGTTGTTAGATATATCTTCAATCATAACCTTTACTCTTTCTTCACATTCATCTACTTTAATCTGAATATCTTCTAGTATAGTATTATAATTGTTCATTATATATTGTATTTTATCCAAACATTCATCTTTTACAATTCCACTTTTCCAAAGTGTATCTTTTTCACCTCTAACAATTAACTCTTTTAATCCTAATCCTTCTCCTATAACACCATTATACTTTACACTATATGATATACTTATCGCTGGCTTTTTCATTTGTAATGTAGATATTGCTCCATGCATTCTACCTGTTATTGTAAACATTCCATTTCCTAATATAAATCTAGCTTGTAATGGAGTAAGTTCATCATATATACATATCATCTTATCTAAATTACTTGCTTTATCTTGTATTTTCTTTATAATATTTCTATCATCACCTGCTTTAGGTCTAAGTACGTGAGATAATAAAACTATCTTTTTATCTGGATTCATATCTATTATAGATTTTATTATATCAACCCAGGTATTAACATAAATATTTATATCTGGACAATAACTTTCATATAATCCAGAAGGAATTAATGTTATATATTCTTCTCTATTTAAATTATATTTGTTTAATATTTTATCTTCTATTTCCTTATTCTCTTGATATGGTAATGGTAAAAAGGCTAAATCTCTAGAATCAGATATATTCTTTAACCCTAAATCATTCTGTAAGTATTTTGTTGTCCAAGGGTCTCTCGAATATATTTTTACTCCTTCCATAGCTACTCTTGCCTTTGTAATTCTTTCTTCTTTAAACGGTCCTATAGTTTGTCCTACTAGATATAAATTCATTTTATTTTTGATATAATTTATTCTATATAATTCATTTTCTAGACTTTTTATCCCGTAGTACTCTGATAAATCATCTCCTCCAAGGATAACTAAGCTTTCCGTATTTTTACATAATTCATTTAAATTTTTTTTAGTGTAATAAGAACTAAAATAGTCTCTCTTTATTTTATTTAAAATTTTTTGAATTATATTTGTAGAATAATATAAATTGTAGTCTATTGTTTTTCTACTCATGATGCCTTCATTATATTGTTGTTTGTAATTTTCTAAATCTTCATCATTATATACGTCTAGTTCATATTCATTCTTATTACCCGAGTATTTATCCAAATAATACATAAAATTAGTTACCATCATATTTGTCCCATAATTTAGTGGATTTCCAGCATGTTCAATTCTTATCTTCATTTTAAGTTGCCCTTTCTATTGATTTTCTAAATTTCTTTCTCTATGTTTTTTACATAATACTCTATATTTCTATCTTTAATTAAAAAAGCTATAGATAGTATCATGAAAAAGTTGTTTTTCTGATTAAATAATACCTCTTGTATATTACCTCTATTTTTTATGCACATTAATGCATAATATACTATAGGTATTAATATAAAATGTGGATATTTTATAGATAAAATACATACAATTATCATAACTAAGGTTAATATTACAGATCTTAACGTTCTTTTTTGAACTCCAAATGATAGGTATTGTTTTATACAATTATTCTTTATACTGTTTAATATCGCTAGCCAAAACGATGAATAAAAACCTCTTTTAAATCTTTCAATATGCGATTTAGAGTTTTCATCTAAATAGTGATGATGTATACATTCTAAATTATTAGTTCTAACAATCCTATACCCTTGTTTTTTTAAACGTGAAAACAATTCTACCTCTTCATTGCAGAAAAGTTTACAGTTAAAGTTCCCACTATTGTCTAACTTGCTTTTATCTATAATAAAATAACCTCCTGGGGATTTCAATTCTTCTATATCTTTATTTACATTATATCTATCTTTTATATACTTTATCGCCTTATCTTTTTTATATAGTACTTCTGGTAATCTACCTGAAACTACTGAAACTTTTCCATCATCTAACAACTGAAGACATTTTTTTATATTTGAATTATTAGTTAATTCCATATCTGCATCTAAAAATAAAATATATTTGCCAGATGATTTTTGACTTCCTATATATCTTGCTAATGCTGCAGTATATTTATTTGATTCAATTTGATATATCTGTATATTCTTTTGCTTTTTTAATATATCTATACTGCTATCAGTTGAGTTAGAATCAATATATAAAACTTCTATTCTTATATTTTTTAAACTCTCATTCTCATTTACCGCATTAATAGTTCTTATAATGTTTTTAGATTCATTTTTTCCTATAATTACTACACTTAAATCTATACTCATATTAAATCCTTACCCTCTAATTTAATATTTCTTTTATCCAAAAGTCCTATATAAAACCAAGCAAATACTGTAAGTCTAATAGATCCTATCATAGATGAACTATATATAAGCGATATTACACTTACTAAAGTTATTAGAAAAAGCATTCTCATTTGCCTTCTTTTATGGTTTAGTAATGATTTGATTAATATTATCAAGTATACACCTAAAAATAAGAATGTACCTATGTAACCACTTTCAGTAACTAAGTATGGCAATGTAAACCAATCTATTCTCAAGTACTTATACTTTAAATAATACGGTCCTTGTAGTAATTCTGTACTATCACTTGGATGTACAGCTCCTATGCCTTTTCCAAATAGCTTTTCTGAATCATCTTCTAATACATTATTTTTTTGTAATTGATCTACAAAGTTTAATCTATTTAACTGAGTTACTTCTCCATATGAACTTGTTAGGTACTTATCTAAGAAATCTTTATCTAACAAATCATTTTGTGGATATAAAGTTAAATAAAACTTATACCCTAAAAATAAACATCCAAATATTAAAATTATGTAAATTAATTCTTTCAATTTTTTCTTCTTCAATATTATCTCTATTAAAACTATAGTAGGGAAAAGTAACATTAGTAGCTTAACTTCTGCTATGGCCGAATATATAATTATATGAACAACTAAAAATATTAAAAACATATTGTCTAACTTTGTTTTGTTTTTCTTTTCATATAAAATAATAAAATAAATTAATAGAAATATTGAATACTCTCCAGTGGAAAACTCTCCAAATACTCCTGCAATATTGTCAAAATCTATTCCTTGAAAAAACTGAATTAATGTTAAGAAAAATTGAATTATTACTATTGTTTTTACTGTTTTATCCAAGTTTGTAATTATATTATTTTCACTATTTAAGTTATATACATATAAATATACAAAGAAAAAACTATATCTTTTTAACATTGTCCATATGTATAGAACTATACTTGATTCAAAATTTATATTTAATGCATATGTTATTGTATTTAAAACCATCATTAAAATTACGATGTAGGAAACACTCTTATTAATTCTTATCTTTTCCCTTTTAATAATAGCCTTTGATATTATTTTCATTATAATTAACACTAAAAATACTTGTGGTATATTCGATAGTGCTCCACTTATATTACCAAGTAGATTTGAAAAAATTGAAAATAATATAGTATAGTATAGTAGCCTTTCTTCATCTTGCCATAAATATATACAAAATATAAACCCTATTATACAAACTTCGGTAAAAATGATTAAGTTTCCCTGACTCATTATAGACATAAAAAATGACATAATCATTAGTAATATAATTATAAGAACTATGCTATTCTCTAGTTTTAATTTTTTTATAATCATATTAAAGTACCTCTTAATCTCTATAAATTTTGTTTTCGTTCGACTTGCTTCCTCCTAAAATATATAAGTCTTTTATTTTATTGTGATTTATTTCATCACTATAGCATTTTTTTATATCCATAAAATTATTTTGACTATAATATTTTCTTAACTCTAAGTTATTAATTATTTTTTCTATTGCTATTTCAAGTTGATTTATATCACCCGGATTAAATAACTCTCCATTTCTCTCTTGCTTTATAAATTCAGGTATACTGCCAATATTAGTTGAAATTATTGGAACTCCATAACTCATAGCCTCTAATATAGACATAGGCATTGCCTCTTTATGTGATGGTAGTATAAAAATCATAGATTTTTTTAACTCTTTTAATACCTGATCATTATCAACCCATCCTAAAATTTCAAAATTCTTTTCTATCCCATATTCTTTTATGATACTCTCTATTGTGTTAGTGTCTCCACCTCCACAAATTGTAAATTTTATATTTTTATACTTTTTTACAATTATGTTTGCAGCTTCTATCAAATCAAATATACCTTTTTCTCTTTCAACTCTTCCAATAAAAGTAATTTGATTAGATTTTTGATTATAGTTATTTTTATCTCTATCTTTTACAGAATTATTTATTACTACAATTTCTGAACTAGTCATTTTTTTTATTTTATTCTTCCATCCATCGCTTAAGACTACTATATAATCGCATTTATTTAGTACTTTTCTTATATTTTCATCCTTTTTTGAATTCATTTTTTCTAAATAAAATTCTTCAAATCCACCACCATGTATATGAAGTATAATTTGCTTTTTAAATAAATATGATATATTAATAAATATACTTTTTCTTGCAAAACTGTTCCCTGAAGCTGTATGTATGTGAACTAAACTTATTTTTTTGAATATCAAATAATATATCATTTTAAGAATAGAGCAAATACCATAGATTAATTTTATAAATTTATTTCCCAAAGATACTGTGTGCAAATTATATATAATAAACTCTTTCAAGAATTCTGATTCACTATAATTTTTTATTACAGTAGACATACCACCTTTAATTTTGTCCTTATGAGGACCTACCATAAGTATATTCATTATTCTCTCCTTTTAATATTCTCCTAAATCTATTACTTTAGCTAACTCTATATCTTTAGATAAAGGATACATAGGGTCGGTTCCATTAGCTGGAGTAAATGTAAACTCCCCAAAATAAATTCTATTGTTTACAGAATAAAAATCTATTCGTATATATGGTAAATTTTCCGATAGTTCGATAGCTAATCGTTTCATTTTTTCTATGTTTGCAGGCTTCTGTATATGATGTACTTTTCCTAATTTACACACAACATCCATTTCATTCCATTCTGGGTCATAATAGTTTTCTTTATGGTCTGTAAATCTATCTGTATGAACTTCTATCATATGAACCTTTTTTTTAGAACAATGAAATTTATAGTCTCTTAAACTTCCTGTTTCATCCTCTAAATATTCTTCACATATAATTCTAGCTTTAACATTTTTGTACTGGTTTTCTTTTGTATATTTATAAAACTTTTCATTCTTCCATCTATTTAAGGTTTTTATAGTTCTTTCAATATCTAAATCGTCCTTGTTTCTACATATTATATTTCCACCAGTTCCATTTGTCATTTTCAATACAAATTGCTGTGGTAGATTTTCAAACCTTATTTCTGTTGCATCATTATAAACACCATATAATTCTGGTAAATAACTTTCACCTATTTTTTCTTCTATTATTTTCCTGACTTCATACTTATCTACGTAATTAGAATAACGTTCTAAGTTTCCATTTAACTTTACCCATTGTATTTTTTCACCAAAATACTTAGGTTTCTTCAAATTTAATATCCTTTTATAACTTCTGCCAAAATCTATATATAAAACCACTTTAGTAGGGAAAAACATACCTAGTTTTCTTAATTTTTTTTTCATAAATCACCTCTTAAATATCACTTTATAAATTCACATATACTTTCAATTATTTCTTCTGTATTTGATATATACTCTTTTGTCTCAAACTTCTCTATACGATCTATAGCATGTTCCAGTTCATTCGTATTATATACTGCGTATATAAATCCCATAGATTTAAATTGATTTACTATTTGAATCTGATGATTATCAACATGCTCTCTAAAATCAATAAGACGTGGAATTGCTATTACCTTTTTTCTTTTTTTAATAGCATTAATTATAGCTCCAGTTCCCCCATGAGTAATAACTTTATTGCATTTATTCATAATACTTGTAAACTCTTCCCTATCTAGAAATTCTTTATAATTATAATTCTTAGGCTTATAATCGCTATATCCAATCTGAGCAAATACTTCATCTGTTATTATTCCTTCTTCTACTAATCTATCAATCTCTTTTAATAATCTATTAAATTGAAATTTTTGAGATCCTAAAGTAACAAATATCAATATATTCCCCCCTTACATATGGCCTCAGGGTAAAATTCTTTCATTTCGCCCCACTGCACATAGAATTGATCTGCAAATTTATAAATTAACTTCCCTGTAAGAGTAGGAGAATTTATTTTTGCAAAAGACTCTATAAATATTATTTTCTTTCTAAATAGTTTAGCTATAATGCACATAGGTATAGTTGCCAATGCCCCTGTAGATATCACTACATCTGGTTTTTCTTTCATGAATATACTTATTGTTTTTATAGTATTAATAGTCATGTATGGTATAAACTTAAGCTCATGTCTGTTTACCTGTTTTAAGTAATAAAATGGTATATTATCATTTGTTACAGAATAATTAGTTTTTTCCGTAACTACAAAACTTTTATACTTTTGCATAATAGGTTTTAGCATCATAATTTGCTCAAAATGCCCTCCACTTGATGCTATAAAACAAACTTTTTTCATTTTCTTCACTTCTTTCTTAAGATGCATTTTCGTCTCCAAATAATACAAATACTGTTTTAAATATTAATTTTATATCAAGTACTAAATTTCTTGTATGTATATATTCAATATCCATATCTACCCACTCATCAAATCCAATATTATTTCTTCCACTCACTTGCCATATGCAAGTAAGGCCAGGCTTAACTGCTAATCTTTGCATTTGATATGGATTATACTGGGCAACTTCACTAGGTATGGGCGGTCTAGGCCCCACCAAGCTCATATCACCCTTAAGTACATTAAACAACTGCGGAAGTTCATCTATGCTAGTCTTTCTTATAAACTTCCCTACTTTAGTTATTCTAGGATCATCTTTAATTTTAAATGCTGGACCACTTTGTTCATTTTGATCCATCAAACTTTCTAGCAATTCCTCTGCATTGTGTACCATACTTCTAAATTTGTACATTTTAAAAGTTTTAGGATACTTTCCATTTCTCTCTTGTCCAAAGAATACTCTCCCCTTTGGATCTTCTAATTTTATAAGTATTGCTACTACTAAAAATAATGGCGATAATAATATAAGTCCTGTTAAAGAACCAACTATGTCTATGGCTCTTTTTGTCACTTTATAAAGTATGGAATCATTAGTTTTTATGCTATTAACATCAATAGCTATCGCAGGTTCATCTATTTCTTCTTTAAATCTAAGTCTTTTATCCAATACAATCCCTCCATTGTACTAAATTCCTATCTTTTTCCTAAATTTATTTTTTCTACTACTTCTACCTTCATCTTGAGTATAATAATAGCTATATTCAGACCCTTCAGCCTCAAACTTATTAAGAACACAACCTAATATATTTGCCCCTAATTTTTCTAGCCTTTCCTTAGAAACTTTAACTTCTTCTACATCACACTCTTTTGCGCCCACCACAAATACACAACCGTCACTATACCTAGCTATAATACCTGCATCTGTTACTATTCCTATTGGTGGTGCGTCTATAAATATATAATCATAATACTCTCTAAGTTCTTCTACTAATTCTTTCATTCTTTTAGATGCCAGCATCTCAGATGGATTTGGTGGCATAGCTCCACATGTTAATACATGAAGATTTTTTACATCTGTTACATGTACACACTCTCCAAGAGATTTATTTCCTAGTAATAAGTCTGTAAGTCCATGTATATTACTAATATTAAACATTCTATGTACACTTGGGTTTCTTAAGTCACCTTCTAGTAGCAATACTTTTTTATCAAGGTTTGCAAAACTTACTGCTATGTTTGATATTACTGTTGTTTTTCCTTCATTTTGCTTGCTACTTGTAACTGTTATGACTTTAATTTCTTTGTCTATATTTGCAAATTCTATGCTCGTTCTTATTCCCCTATAGGCTTCTGCTATAGGAGATTTTGGATTGTTTATACTTATTATTCTATTCATATGTCCCCCTACTTTACACTACCTTCATTTGGTATTACTCCTAGTATTTGTAAGTCTAGGTGTTTTTCTATATCTTGTGGTGTTTTTATTTTGTTATCTAAGTACTCTATTAAAAACACGACAAATAGACCTATCATAATTCCTAATACACTAGCTATTGCTATATTCATAACTTTATTAGGCTTTATAGGGTTTTCTGGTATTATTGCTTTGTCTATCACTTCTACGCTATTTGCCTTTGTTATTCTTTTTGCTTCCTTTGTAAATACTTTTGGAAGTTCATTTGCTATGTCTCTTGCTATTTTTGGATTTTTATCTTCCACACTTATGTTTATAATTTGTGTATCTTTCACTGGAGATACTACAATTTGTTTTTCTAGTTCTTCATATGTTTTATCTAGGTTTAGTTTTTTTATTACTGGTTCTATTACTGCTCTAGATTTTATTATTTCCCCATATGTTACTGCTAATTTTTGTGTTACTGTGAATTGATCTCCTGTTAGTGTATTTGTTTCTTCATTTTCTTCTGTATTTACTATTAATGTAGAATTTGCTTGGTATACTGGTTTTAGCACAAAAAAACTTAGCACTCCACTTATTGCAGCTGCTAATACTGTTATTGATGCAATTATCCAAAGCCTCTTTTTTATTATTGAAAAATATTCTCTTAGGTCAATTGTTTCTTCCATTTCTCCCTCCATATTTTTGTTAGATATTGTAATTTTTAGTATTAATAATATAGCACTTCGGCATTTTTTTGTATACGTTTTCTACAAAACAAGTTTATTTTCGACAAAAAGTTCATTTTTAAAACTTCCACTAACATTTTATTTTATTTTTTAATTAATTTTTCTAAAATAAAAAATCTACCTCATTTTTATTGAGGTAGATTTTTATTAGTATTTATCTATTTCATCCATTAGCTCTTTTACTAAATCATCGCCTTTTATTTTTCTAACTATTTCACCTTTTTTAAATAATAGTCCTTCACCTTTTCCACCAGCTATTCCAATATCAGCTTCTCTTGCTTCTCCTGGACCATTTACTGCACATCCCATTATAGCTACTGTTATATCTTTATCCATTTTGCTTATTTTTTCTTCTACTTCATTTACCACGCTTATTAAGTCTATATTACATCTTCCACATGTTGGGCAAGATACTACTTTTATCTTATCATTTAATAAGTCTAAGCTTCTTAGTATTTCTTTTCCAACTACTACTTCTTCACATGGATCTCCTGTTAGTGATATTCTTACAGTATCTCCTATACCTTTAAGAAGTAATGCCCCTACTCCTATTGATGATTTTATAGTTCCTTTTTTAACACTTCCTGATTCTGTTATACCTATGTGAAGTGGATAGTCTACTTTTTTAGATATTAATTCATATGCTTCTAGTGTTTTGTATATATCTGATGATTTTAATGATATTACTATATTTCTAAAATCTAAGTCTTCTAATATTTTAACATGACCCATTGCACTTTCAACTAGTGCCTCTGCTGTTGCACTTCCGTATTTTTGAAGTAATTCTTTTTCAAGTGAACCACCATTTACACCTATTCTTATTTTTAAGTTTTTCTCTTTACATTTATTTACTACTTCTTTTACTTTTTCTATGCTACCAATATTACCTGGGTTTATTCTAACTCCATCTACTCCTTGGTCTATTGCTTCTATAGCTAATCTATGGTCAAAGTGTATATCTGCTATTACTGGTATGTTTACATTTCTCTTTATTTCACCTATGTTTTTTGCTGCAATCATATCAGGTACTGCTACCCTTACTATATCGCATCCTACTTCTTCTAGTCTTTTTATTTGTGCTATTGTAGCATTTGCATCTCTTGTATCTGTGTTTGTCATTGATTGTATACTTATTGGGTTATTCCCACCTATTTTTACATTTCCAACGCTTACTTCTCTACATTGTCTTCTTTTATACATGTCTTCACCTCTTTAGTATTTTATGTATTATTTAGCCCTATATAGTATTAAAGAGGTGGATTATAGATTTGTATCTATCCACCCACCTCCTATTTATTATACTATTTATTTTAGAATAATCTAAGTATGTCTTTGTATGTTACAAATAGCATAAGTCCCATTAATAACATAAAGCCTGCTGTATGTATCATAGCTTCTTTGTTTGGGTCTAGTTTTTTCCCACCTCTTAGACCTTCTATTCCTAGCATTACTAATCTTCCTCCATCTAGTGCTGGTATTGGAAGTAGATTAAGCACTCCTAAGTTTAGACTTATCATTGCTCCTATGTACATAAGATTTGGTATACCCATTTTTGCTGCATCTGAAACTATTCCTATTACTCCAACTGGTCCTGCTACAGCATTTGCAGCTCCTCCAGGTACTGAATTTGTTACTAATTGTCCTAAGAATAATACCATTTGCTTAAGCATTTCATATGTTCCAGTAAATGCACTTGGTATTGCATTTAGTATACTTTTATCTCTTTCTGGTGCTATTCCTATTACATATCTTCCTTGTTCATTTTTTTGGGGTTGTATATTAAAGTCTTTAGTCTTACCGTCTCTATCTACTGTTATATTTATTTTTTTACCATCTGTAGTTTGAAGTGTATTTAATATATCTTCCCATGAATTTATTTTTTTACCATTTATGTCTAATATTTTATCATTAGCCATAAGTCCTGCCTTTTGTGCTGGACTATTTTGAGATATTTCTCCTAATACATTTGAATTAGTTGGTGTCCCTATAAACATAAATACTGGTATTAATAATATTACTGTAAATATTATGTTAAAAAATGGCCCTGCAAATAATATACTTGCCCTTTGTAGTAATGTTTTTTTACCAAAGGCATTAGGGTCATTTGTTTCTCCATCTTCCCCTTCCATACTTACATATCCACCTAATGGAAGTAATCTTATTGAATACATTGTATTGTTTTTAGTTTTACTGTATATTTTAGGTCCCATACCTATTGAAAATTCATGTATTGTTACCCCTGCTTTTTTAGCAAACAGGAAATGCCCTAATTCGTGTATAAATACTATTACACCAAATAATAGTATTGCTGCTATTATAGTCAATTTACCACCTCTTTTTTATATTTAATTAAAATTATTTGTTAAGCCTATTTTATTAAGCCGCTTACATATTCTCTAGCCCATTTATCTATATCTAATATTTGTTCTAAAGTTGGCTTTTCTATGCTAGTGTGTGCTTCTAGGGTCTTTTCTATGTATTTTGGTATATCGTAAAACCCTATTTTTTCTTCTAAAAATTCACTAACTAATATTTCATTAGCACTATTTAATACAGCTGAATATGTTCCACCCATTTTTAATGTTTCATATGCTAGTTTTAAGCATGGGAATGTATCCATGTCTGGATTTTCAAATGTTAATGTAGCTATTTTGGCTAAATCTAATCTTTCAAAGTCACATTCTATTCTATTTGGATATGATAGTGCATATTGTATAGGTAGTCTCATATCAGGGCATCCTAGTTGTGCTATTACTGAACTATCTATAAATTGTACCATTGAATGTATTATACTTTGTGGATGTACTACTACATCTATTTTGTCATGTTCTACACCAAATAGCCATTTTGCTTCTATTACTTCAAGTCCTTTGTTCATTAGTGTTGATGAGTCTATACTTATCTTTCTACCCATTGACCAGTTAGGATGTTTTAGTGCTTGATTTTTAGTTACATTTACAAGTTCTTCTTTAGTTTTTCCTCTAAATGGTCCACCTGATGCTGTTAGTATTATTTTTTCTATTTCTTTGTTATTTTCTCCATTTAAGCATTGGAATATTGCACTGTGCTCGCTATCTACTGGAAGTATACTTACTCCCATTTTTTTAGCTTCACTCATTACTAAATCCCCTGCACATACTAATGTTTCTTTGTTAGCTAGTGCTATATCTTTTCCAGCTTTTATTGCTTCTAGTGTAGGAACTAGTCCTATCATTCCTACTATTGCAGTTAATAATACATCTATTTCAGGAAGTGATGATATAGTTTTTAGTCCTTCCATACCACATAATACTTCTATATTTATGTCTGATGGTATCATTGATTTTAATTTTATGTAAGAACTTTCGTTGTATACTGCTACGTATTTTGGTTTAAATTCTTTTATTTGTTCTAGTAATAAGTCTACACTACTATTTGCACTTATTGCTACTACTTCAAATTTATCTTTATGTTGTCTTACTACGTCTAGTGTTTGTTTACCTATTGATCCAGTTGACCCTAGTATTGATATTTTCTTCATTTTGCTTCCCTTTCTATAATTTACTTTATTCATTATTATATTATAACACTATTTATATAATTTTTATCTAATTTGAATATATTTTCAACTATAAAAAATAAGCCTTAGTATTTAACTAAGACTTATATTATAAAAAATTCGCTTTGCTAAAATTCATTATATTATAAAGAATGATATTGCATAGTATATAAATGGTGCTACTAGTATAACACTATCAAATCTATCTAATACTCCACCATGACCTGGTATTAGTTTACCATAGTCTTTTATTCCTACGTATCTTTTTATTGAAGATGCAAATAAATCTCCAAATTGTGCTACTATACTTCCTACACTCCCAATTATAACTAATGGTAATATATTTATATTAAATATATATCCAAATACTATACAACAAATTGTGCTTCCAAGTATTCCACCTATGCTTCCTTCTATGGTTTTTTTAGGACTTACTTTTGGTATAAGCTTGTGCTTACCAAATAAATATCCACTGAAGTATGCAAATGTATCTGTTGCAAATGATATTATAAATATTAACCATACATATAAATGTCCAAATTCAAAATCTTTAAATGTTAATACTATAAAATCTAAAAATATTGCTATGTATATAATACCCATAAAAGTTATAGCTATATCTATAATGTTATTTTTACATCTTAATAAACTAATTATTGATATTAAAAATAATATAAATGCTACTGCATATGTATACTCTAATCTTAAATTAAATATATTTTTAAATGTCAAGTATATAGAAAATATATATCCTATATAATAAATTGGATGTATTTCCTTTGATTTAAAAGCTTTATAAAATTCATTAAGTGCAATAGATACTACTAAAAGTTCTGCTAAATATAGTGGTATTCCCCCAATTATAATGAATATAAATAATGGTACTAATGCTAAACCTGCAATAATTCTTGTACGCATAAATTAATCTCCTTACTTTAGGCCACCAAATCTTCTGTCTCTTTTTTGGTACTCATATATGGCTTTTTGTAGTTGTTTTTCGTTAAAGTCTGGCCAGTGAACATCTGTAAAGTAAAATTCAGAATATGCTGCTTCCCATAATAAGAAGTTACTTAATCTCTCTTCTCCACTAGTTCTTATTATAAGATCTGGATCACTTATAGACTTTGTACTTAAATAACTAGATATTGTATCTTCTGTTATTTCATCTATACTTAGTTTACCACATTTTTCATCTTTTAGTATATTTACTAAAGCATCTTTTATATCATTTCTTGCACCATAATTAAGTGCTAAGTTTAGATTAACTCCAGTATTGTACTTAGTTAATTCATATGCTCTTTCTAATTCATCTATGCATGCCTTTGGAAGTTTAGATGTATCACCTATTGTTGTTATTTTAACATTATTTTTGTGAAGTTCCCTTACTTCATTTTTTAGATATGTTGAAAGTAGGGTCATTAAAGTATCAACTTCAAGCTTTGGTCTTTTCCAATTTTCAGTTGAAAATGCATATAATGTTAAAGTTTTTACCCCTAGTCTATTACATTCTTTTAGCACTTTTCTAATAGTTTCTACACCAGCTTTATGTCCTGCTGTTCTTGGTAGAAATCTAGCCTTTGCCCATCTTCCATTTCCATCCATTATTATAGCTATATGATTAGGTACTCTGTCTAAATCTATATCATAATGCATATTGTACCTCCTAAATACGAATCTGACTCCTATTTTAAGGAGTCAGAAAAGTATGTTACTAATATTTTTACACCTTCAGAAGTCTCAGATATTTTTATGACCTTAGGAACTATTAAAGCTTCTTGATCTTTTTTACCCTTTATCTCTTCTATGGTATATTTTATGTTTTTGTCTTTAAATGTGTCTAAAACATCATTTAAGTGAAGGCCTAATAGGTTATAATATTTTTCCAATATTATACCTCCATTATATCCTTTTCTTTAGCAGCTGCAACAACATCTACTTCTTTTATGAATTTATCTGTTATCTTTTGAACTTCATCTTGTGCTTTTTTAAGTTCATCAGCAGTTAATTCTCCATCTTTTTCCATTTTCTTTAAATTATCGTTAGCATCTCTTCTTTCATTTCTAAGTCTTACTTTGAAATCTTCAGCTGTTTTATGAGCTTTTTTAGCTAACTCTTTTCTTCTTTCTTCTGTTAATGCTGGTACTGATATTCTTATAACTTCACCATCATTTGTTGGGTTAAGTCCTAAATCAGAGTTTCTTATAGCTTTTTCTATTTCAGCCATAGAAGATTTGTCCCAAGCATTTATCATTAAAGTTCTAGCTTCTGGAACAGATACTGCTGCCATTTGGTTTATTGGAGTTGGTGTTCCATAGTAGTCAACTCTTATTTTATCTAACATTTGAGCATTAGCTCTTCCTGTTCTTATTGTAGTGTATTCATATTTTAATGCTTCTATTGTCTTAGCCATTTTAGCTTCTAAGTTCTTATGTATATCTAATTTCATATTTTTCCTCCTAAATATTTTTATCTATATAAACATTATATGCTAATTTTACATTATATAAAATACTTTAGCTATAATTTTAGTTTCTATTTTACTGTTGTACCTATATTTTCTCCCATAACTGCCTTCATTATGTTTTCTGTTGATAATTCAAATACTTTTATAGGTATTTGATTATCCATACATAAAGATGTAGCAGTTGAGTCCATTACTTTTAATTCTTTTTGAAGTACATCTAAGTAAGTTAATTCATCAAATTTAACTGCATCAGCATGAACCTTTGGATCTTTATCATATACTGCATCAACATTTTTAGCAAGTAATATTACTTCAGCTTCCATTTCTGCTGCTCTAAGTGCTGCTGCTGTGTCAGTTGAGAAATATGGATTTCCAGTTCCTGCACCAAATATTACTACTCTTTCTTTTTCTAAGTGTCTAACAGCTTTTCTTCTTATATATGGTTCTGCTATTTGTCTCATTTCTATAGCAGTTTGTACTCTAGTTTGTACATCCATATTTTCTAGTGCATCTTGAAGTGCCATAGAGTTCATAACTGTAGCTAACATTCCTATGTAATCTGCAGTAGTTCTATCCATTCCTTCAGAAGTTCTTCCTCTCCAGAAGTTTCCTCCACCTACAACTACAGATACCTCTACACCTATTTCTCTTATTTTCTTTATAGCAAGTGCTATATCATTTACTATATCGTTATTTATTCCAAATCCTCTATCACCAGATAATGCTTCTCCACTAAGCTTTAGTAGTACTCTTTTGTATTTTGGCTCGATCATTAGAAAATCCTCCCTAAATTTACATTTATCTTATTTTGCTATTGTTTTTGTATTTTTTAACATTATATAAAGCTTTTAGCTTAATATAATGTCTTTTCCTTAAAAAAAGGAGAACACTTAAGTGTTCTCCTTTGGTCATTACTTAAGTTGCTTAGCAACTTCTTCTGCAAAGTTTTCTTCTTTCTTCTCTATACCTTCTCCAACTTCGAATCTAACTACGTTTCCTAAAGCTATTTCAGTTCCTAACTTCTTAGCAGTTTCAGCAACTAATTGCTTTATAGTTAAATCTCCGTTTTTAACGAAAGGTTGCTCTAATAAGCAAACTTCTTTTAATTGCTTTTCAAGTCTTCCTTTTATCATCTTCTCAACTATGTTAGCTGGCTTTCCTTCGTTTAAAGCTTGTTGAGTTAATATTTCTGTTTCATGTGCTATGTATTCTGGATCTACGTCATCTCTTGAAACGTATTTTGGGTTCATAGCAGCAGCTTGCATTGCTATATCTCTTCCCATTGCTATAACTTCTGCATCTCTGCATGGAGTTATCATTTCAACTAAAACACCTATTTTTCCTCCACCGTGGATGTATCCAGCAACTTGTCCGTTAGTAGATATCTTAGCGAATCTTCTTACGTCTAATTTTTCTCCTATTGTAGCTATTCTGTTGTTTAATACTTCAGAAAGTACACCTTCAGCATGATTTTCAGCTAATAATTCAGCAACTTCTGTGTTTTCTGTAGCTAAAGCCATTAAAGCAACATCTTTAACGAAAGTTTTGAAATCTTCGTTTTTAGCAACGAAGTCAGTTTCTGAGTTTACTTCTACTATTGAAGCAACAGTGTTATCTTCATTTATTTCTATAGCAACTAAACCTTCAGCAGCTATTCTATCAGCTTTCTTAGCAGCTTTAGATAAACCTTTTTCTCTTAGTATATCTATAGCTCTTTCCATATTTCCTTCAGCTTCTTGTAAAGCTTTTTTACAGTCCATCATTCCTGCGCCTGTAGATTCTCTTAATTCTTTAACCATTTGTGCAGTTATAGCCATTTTGAGTTCCTCCTATATACTAGTAAAGGTAAGGGTGACCCTTACCTTTTAATTTTGTAGATTAGATTTAGATTATTCTTGATCTTGTGCTTCTTCTTCTACTTCTTCTTCAGCACCTTGTCTACCTTCTATTATAGCGTTAGCCATAGCTCCAGTTATTAATTTAACTGCTCTTATAGCATCATCGTTACCAGGTATAGCGTAATCTAATTCATCTGGATCACAGTTAGTATCTACTATACCGAATACTGGAATTCCTAATCTGTGAGCTTCTTGTATAGCTATGTTTTCTTTTCTTGGGTCTACTACGAACATAGCTCCTGGTAATTCAGGCATATCTTTCATACCGTTTAAGTATTTTTCAAGCTTTTCTTTTTCAGCTCTTAATTTTATAACTTCTTTTTTAGGTAAAACGTCGAATACACCTTCGTTTTCCATTTTTTCTAATTCTCTTAATTTGTTTATTCTTGTTTGTATAGTTTTGTGGTTTGTTAACATTCCACCTAACCATCTTTCGTTAACGTAGAACATTCCACATCTTTCAGCTTCTTCTTTTATAGCATCTTGAGCTTGCTTCTTAGTTCCTACGAATAAAACTGGCTTTCCGCTTTCAGCTATTTCTTTCATAGCTTTGTAAGCTTCTTCAGCTTTCTTTACAGTTTTTTGTAAGTCTATTATATATATTCCGTTTCTTTCTGTGAATATAAATTTAGACATTTTAGGGTTCCATCTTCTTGTTTGATGTCCGAAGTGAACACCAGCTTCAAGTAATTGTTTCATTGATATTACTGACATTTTTTTCCTCCTGGTTTTTAACCTCCGGCATGATCAACTCCCAAAAAAACCTATTAGGCACCTTTTTAGGATCCCATTGCCGTGTGTGATTTTATTTTTTTACCTTTAGTAGTATATCATATCAAATTTTAAAATACAATATATTTTATGATTGATTTTATGTTTATTTTTTTCATTTGTTTTTGTTTGAAAATTTCTATTTCTTCTATTATAAATTATTCTTTATTTTTATATATTCTATACATTTTATTAGTCAGCAAATATCATCTTTATTCTATTTTTAAAGCTTACTTTATCTATATCATTATCACTTACTATATTTACACTACCTAATACTTCACCACTATCTGTAAAATATTTTATAACCCCTAATACATCTCCCTTTTTAACTGGGTATTTTATTTCTTTAAAAGTTATTTGAGATTTTAGCTTTTCTTCTTTAGATAATATTGTATATAATTCTTTGTTTGTTACTAATTTAATTTCTAGTTCATCTATACCTTTTATATACTTTTTACCTATTAATTTATTTTTGTCCATTACCTTTTTGGTGCTAAAATTTTCTTTTCCATAGTTTAGCATACTAAGAGCTGCTGATAATCTTTTTTGCTTATGATTTGCACCTAGTGTTACTCCTATTAGTCTATGCTCTTTTTCATTATTGTTATCTTCTTTTACCATCATAGAAAAAGATAAACAATATCCAGCATTTCCTGTATATCCTGTTTTAATTCCATCTACATTTGGTGATGTACTCATTAATGCTGAGTTTGTGTTATTTTTACAAAAATCTCTTTCTGGATAACTATATGTTCTCATATTAGTTATACTTACAACTTGTTTTTCATAATTATCAAACATAAACTTTCCAAGCTTTGCAATGTCTCTTGCGCTTGATATATTTTCTTTTGGTGGCTTTGTTTTATCATTAAGATCATATATAGGAAGTCCATGTGGATTTACAAAGTGAGTATTTGTCATACCTAATTCTATACACTTTTCATTCATAGACTTTACAAATTCCTCTTCACTTCCTTTTATATGTTTTGCTATTGCCACTGCTGCATCATTTCCTGATACTATCATTAGACCTTTCATAAGTTCAATTAAAGGTATTTTTTCACCTTCTTTTAAATGATAACTAGATCCTCTTACTTTAGCTATAGATTTGTCTACAGTTATAATATCATCTTTTTTAACCTTTCCTTCTTCTATAGCTTCTATAGCTAGTAAAAAGGTCATCATCTTACTTAAACTTGCTAGTGGTCTTTTAGCATCTGCTTCTTTTTCATACAATACTCTTCCAGTTAACTGGTCTATAAGTATTGATGATTTTGAAAACTTATCTACTCTATTGTTGTCATCAGAATAACTAAAAGTAGGAGTTAAAAATGCACAGATGACAATACTTACAATTAATTTTTTTACTCCTTTTTTCAATAACTTCACCTTCTTATATTGATTAATAAGTCTATATTATTTTTTTCCTATTTTGAAAATAATATATCAGTTATTATTTTACATAATAAATTTTTCAAAAAAAAATCAAACAGAAAACTAAAAATTTTCTGTTTGCTTTTTTGTAGTATTTATTTTCCTAGTATTTGAATTTCAATTGTTCTTCTTCCCCAGTTATAACATTCACTTTTACTATTCATATATATATCTATTTTATTTCCTTTTATAGCTCCACCACAATTATTTGCTATAAATGTTTTATTAAAATAAGGTATATATACTTTTGTTCCATATGGTATTACTTTAGGATCAACTGCTATTGTTCCCCATACTGGTTTTTGACCTGTTGATGTTATTCCATACCCTGTATAAGCAGTTGCTACAACATTCATTTTTTTGCTTGTTGTTCCTGTTGATGAGTTGTTGTTTTGATTATTGTTTGATTGATTTTGATTTGCTTTTATATAACGAGTACTTGACCACCCTATTTTTCCATCATGTAATTTTACTTTATACCACCCATTGCTGTTTTGAAGTATTGTTACTTTTTCATTTCTTACTACTTTATCAACTACCCTATATTTTGTTGATGGACCACTTCTTACATTTAATCTTGAAGTTGTTACTACTCCTAGTGTATCTGCAAATGTATTAGTCATTCCTAGTGCAAATATACATATACTAAATAGAAAACCCAATATTATCTTTTTATTTTTCATAGAAGCATTCCCCCATTTATAAAATTAATTTGTAACTATTTTGTAACTTTATATTTATATAGTAGCTAACTATTATCCATTTGTAAACTATTTTTAGGAAATTATTTACAAATAAGTTACATTTTTAGAATTTTAAAAAGGTCTACTTAATAAAAAATTTTTATTTATAATAAATTAAAAGCTACCTAAAACTTAGGTAATATTAACTATTTTATAGTTTAAAACCTATTTTAGATAGCTTTATTTTTATCTATTTAAAAGTATAAAATAATGACTTTCCATATTTATCTTTTCCATACTCTTTTATAGATTTTTGTACATCTTCTGACTTATAATAATCAACTAATTTATCTGTTATTTCTTTCATATTTTCTTCTAACCCATTTATTGTAACTATACTATATACATTTTTTAAACTTTCATCAGCATCTTTTACTAAACTTAAATCTAAATTTTCCTTAGTTGCTAAGTAAGTTCCTATATCTGTTAATGTATATGCACCCATTTCACTAGCAGTTTGTAAAGTAGATGCCATACCCTTACCTACTTCTTTGTAGTTCTCAAATGAATTTTCTTGTCCTATATTTTCCCATATAGATAATTCTTTTGTATGTGTTCCTGATTTATCTCCTCTAGATACAAAGTTTAGATTATTTTCTTTAATATATTTAAAAGCATCTTCAACGCTCATTTTGCTTATCTTTTCATTATGTTTTCCATCTTTTGGACCTACTACTACAAAGTAGTTATACATTATTTCATGTCTAGAATCTCCATAACCTTCCTTTATAAACTCTTCTTCTTTAGACTTAGCATGTACAAATAATACATCTGCATCTTTTCTCTTTCCTAATTCTAAAGCTTCTCCAGTTCCCTTTGCTACAACTTTAACATCTACATTATTTTCTTTTTCAAAATCTTTTAAAGTTTCTTCTAAAAATCCTGTATCATCTAAACTTGTTGTTGTAACTAATTTTATATCTTTTGGACTTTCACTTTCTTTTGTGTCTGTAGATGAACATGCTACCATAGATAAACTAAGTATACCTACCATTAATAATTTGGTTATTTTTTTATTCATTTTTTCTCCCCTTAATCTTTAAAATTTCATTACCCCATTAAAAAATACATCCGATTCATAAGTGTCTATATGTTTTAAGTTTTCCATAAATACTATGTAATCACTTATTTTTTTTGCTTGCATAAAATCATGTGTTACTAATATTACAGTTTTTCCTTCTTCTTTTAATTTAAGTATCTCTTTTTCTGCCTTTTTGATAGTGTTTAAATCCATGTTAGCCATAGGTTCATCTAGCAAATTGTACTCTTTATTCATTATTAAACTTCTTATAAACTGAGCTTTTGCTATTTCTCCACCAGATAACTTTTTTACATTGGTACTTAATTTTTTATTTAAGTCAAACTTATCTATCAATTTATAAAGATAGGATTTGTCTTTTATAAATTGTTCTTTACCATATTCATATATGTAATTAAAATTATCCATTAAGCTCCCACTTAAAAATCTACTTTCTTGTGGTGTATATGATAAATATTTATATATATTTTTATTATTCATACATTCATTATCTATATATTCATCATTTATAGTTATACTTCCATCTTGAAAATTTTCTATATTGTAGATTATTTTTATTAATGTACTTTTCCCACTTCCATTGTGTCCAACTATGGAATATATCTTACCTTTTTGAAAATTTATATTGTCTACAGTTAATACGCCTTGATTTTCTATTTGTTTTTTTAATCCATAAATACTTATCATCTTTACTCCTTATATAACCGACTGCAATTTCTTTATAATAATTGTAGATATTGTGGATATTGTTAATAGTATAAATGCTATTACCAAAGATTCATCAAAATCCCCCATAGAAGTTGAAAGTGCTATATATGTTGTCATAACCCTAGTTGAGCCCTTTATATTTCCACCAACTAACATAACAGCGCCAACTTCTGAAATTCCTCTACTAAATGTAGTTATACAAACTGTTAATAGATGATACTTTATTTCCTTTAAAAATATTTTTGGTATATTTTTGTCTTCTATTTGAAGTACCTTGCACGTTGTTAAAATATCTCCTCCAAATTTATTTAGTAAATCTATTATTAAACTCATAGCCATAGGTATCAAAAGCATAGCTTGTGCTATTATCATAGCTACAGGTGTAAATAATAATTTAAATTCTCCTAAAGGTCCTTGTCTTGATAACATTAAAAACACTAAAAGCCCCATTATAACTGGCGGTGTACTCATTAGTGCATTTACAAATGTTATTATATATTTTTTAAATCTAAAGTTTTTTAAGTATATAACTATACTTAATACTATTGCAATTATCATAGCTATCATAGTTGCTGTTGTTGTTACTATTAATGATAAGCTAATTATTTGAATTATATCATTTACTTCCATATTATCTAAATTGTCTTAATCAACCATTAACATAACAGAACTTGATTTTATAACACTTGTTACTTCATCTCCAACTTTAATGCCTAGATCTTCAATAGCATCTATTGTAACAACAGATGTTAACATTTGACCATTTATATCTATTGTTACTTTGGCATTTATAGCGCCCATTTTTATTTCCTTTACTATTCCTTTTAATTGGTTACGTGCACTTAGTTTCATTTTTATTTGCCCCCTCATTTGCTACTTTATTATATTCACTTTGAAAGTATATCATCTACCTTTTTTTACAACAATATAGTTTCGTTCATCTTTTTCATCGTTTTTTCTGTTTTATTATTACTTTTTTTACTACAAATTAATTTTTTATAATTTTAATTTTTATATAATTTTATTTTTGCATTTAAACATATAAAAAAGACCACTTTTTGTGGTCTTATAATATACTAAGTATTGTTATAAATACTAAACTAATCATTGATACTGCTAATAATATTTTACGTTTTTTAATTTTTTTGGGCCTTTCTATTGTTTCTTCTATATCTTCATTAATTTCCTCAGTATCTATTATATCTGCTTTTTCATACATTACATTACTTAAATCTATTAATATATCTTGTAAATATTCATATTTTTCATTTCTACTTAATAATTTTTTTATAATATTTATAAATTTATCATTGCCATTGATCGCTATATTTTGGTTCCAATTAATACCTTTATCTATGTTTTTTAGCATTTCTTCCTCATTTTTACCTTCTTCAAAAGGAAGCTTTTTAAATATAGATTCAAATAGTATTATTCCTAAGGAAAATAAATCACTATCTAAGTCAGTGAAATTTATGCATAGCTGATGTGGACATAAATATCTAAACTCTCCCCCAGCTCTTATATTTATTCCATTATTAGCTTTTGTTGTTTGGAAGTTTAATAAGCGTATATTATAATCTTTATCTACAAGTATATTAGTTGGGTTTAAATTTCCATGATACACATTATTTTCGTGAAGTATTTCTAATGCTTTTACAATCTGAGTTGCTATATTTATTATAGCTTCTAGGTGTAAATAGTTCCCATTTATCATATTTACTAAGGTTATTCCATTATAATATTCACTTACCATATAATAAAGTGTTGTAAGTTCTGTACAGTGAACACCTACATCGATGGTTTTTGATATGTACTTTGAGTGTATGTTATTTATCATAGTAGTTTCGTCTATTAAGTTAGTTATAAAATTACTTTCCATATACTCATTATGTTCAACTACCTTTATAAGTACTTTTTTATTGTCAAATACATCTCTTGCTTTATATATTTTATTTAATTCAAGTTGCCCATCGCAGTTTAAAAGTTCATATCTATTGCCTATAAAAGTCACATATTCCCCCCCTTTCTAAATTCTACTATTAATATTATATGTTTAATTATATCAACATTTGTATCCTTTTTCCATATGTTATATATTCATATGATTTTTTATATTATTCGGAGGAATTTTGATATTTTTTAGTGTAACTTAAATTTTCTTATTATTTATTTTCTTTTAATACAATTATTTTAATAATGTTTTTATATTTTATATATAAATATTTAATAATTATAAAATCTACTTAAGTATTTTTTTGTGTACCTATTTAAAATTTATTTTACTTATTTATGTACTATTTCTTACAAATTATAAAGTATTTATATAATTAATTTTACCCTTTTATAATCTTTATCTTTACTTTGTTTTATATTTAGATATTTTTAGGTATATTTTAACACAATTTATAATAATTTACTGTTGAACTGTTATAAAAGGAATTTAAAATATAAAATTTAATACTTATATATACTCTTATAAAGTGTGGTGATTTTAATAAAAAAAATACTAATTCCTATAATTACCTTTTTTAGCTTTTTTGCTTTAGGCTTTAATAACTCAACTTCTTCTAATTACAAGTCTGATATAGTTGTCAAGGGAATAACACTTAAAGTATCTCTTATTCAAACAGCTTATGAGTTATATAATGTCAATGTAAAAAATCCAAAAGAGTTTAATGAAGATTTATATAAAAGTACTTCTTACGATGCTTATAAGCATTATATATGGTTAAAAGATACTTATAATGATATGGATGATGATTTGAAAAATTCTCTTTATGATATATTTACTACAAATGATTCTTGGAGCTACTCTAATGCCGTTATAGGCTTAGATGATAATTCATCTTTAGAAGATATAATTAAAACTATATTAAATGATGATTATTTAAATTTATCTCCTTCTTTTTGTAAGGAGTTTGATAATTTTTTTACATCTTTTTATGAAGATTATTTTAAGTCTTATTTTTATAAAAACAAAGCTACCTATGAAAAAAAAGCTAATGATATAAATAATCTTTTAGCATCTAAAAAAGTAGATATTATAAATTTTATAGAAAGTTCATCAGGATTAGATATTGATAGTGGTTACTCATATACATTTTACTATTCTTTAAATCCTATTGAATCACAAGGATTTAAAAGCAATAAAAAATTAATATCAACAATACCTAAAAATACGCCTTATAAAGATATAATAAGTATTCCTCTTCATGAGTTTTCTCATATAATATTTGAATACTTTGTTAATAGTGATGAGTTTTTAGATGCTTATGAAAAATTAAAAGATGATAAAAAGCTAACTAAAATGTATGATAAAGTAGGAAAATATGCTTATAATTATAAAGACTTTTGCTCAGAAAACTTAATAGAAGGTTTTTCTAAATTCTTAAACTATAGATACTTTCAAGGAGTTTATGAAGAAAACATATATGTTTATGATTTAGATTTTTATAGATATTTAAGAAAGTTAAATTTTAATCCGCAAGCTTCATCTTTAAAAGATGTTAGTATAAATTTTTTGGAAAAAACATTAAACTTATACCCTTAAGCATCAATTATATACCCTAATTTAATCCCCTCTATATTTATAGAGGGGTTATTTTTAGCCACCATATCATTTTAATGATAATAAAACCTTACACATTGTATTTATCTCTTCTTTAGATAAATCATCAAACTTAGATAACCTTTTTACAATATCTTTTATTAACTCATTTTTATAATTTTCTTTACTATATATTACATTATCAGTATAAATAATTTTAGATTTTCCAAGGCTTTTTTTAATCAATTTACTATTTTTTTTAATCATTTCTGCTTTTCTTTTTCTTACCTCTTTTTTTATAAAGTAAGTTGATAGTGTAGATGTAACAGAACCTATAAAACCAATTCCCATTATCATAAGTATAGATGCAGTTAATTTACCTAATGTACTTATTGGATATACATCTCCATATCCAACTGTTGTAAATGTAACTATACTCCACCAAAGGGCAGCTCCTAAACTCATATTTTCAACAGATGACATTACGGTTGCACTTATTAGCACAATAATTATTGCTATACCTATAGTGTAATTAAAGTTATTAGTTTTCATAAATTCTGATAGTTCATTATTAGTACGTTTTATTATAGCAAGTAGTCTTATAACTCGAGTTATCTCTGATACTCTTGTTACCCTTCCTACTTTTAGTATATCTAAAGCTCTAAAGACTTTAAATATAGAGTAAAGAGGTATTATAGATATTAAATCTATTAAGTTTTTCTTAAAGAATTTTTTCTTATTTTTACTTTTATAAAGTCTAGTAAAATAATCTATTACAAATATTGACCAAACTATGAAATCTATAATTTGAAATACTAATCTAATTTGATAACTTAAATCTAATGTAAGTTCTAATATTAATATTATAGCTATAACTATAGATAAAATAGCCATAGCCAGATTATATGCAATATATTTTCGTCTCATATATTATTAATAGTATAAATAACTTCCATTTTCAAAGTGCCAATTTCCCTTATAGCCTTTTTCATATGCTCCTATTTCAAAATGAAGCATTGATATTCCTAAATCCACATCTTCATAGTTATGATTTTTTTCTTTTATTACTGCTTTTACTTTTTTATTTTTTAGTTCATATCCTATTTCTTTTTTATTTAAAGCACTTGGAGATTTTTTAGAAAGATTTATACCATTTAAAACCCAATCCGGTAATTCTTCATCTTTTTCTATTATAATATCAGAATTTTTTCCTTTGCTTATAGATTTTACAACTTTCTCTTTTATAGAAAGTTCTTTAGGTGAATGACCTATAGCTATTATACACACTAGCTCTTCTTTATCATTAAATTTAATATGTTTTTCACATTCTTTTTTATCATATGTTCCCCCAATCCAACATGTTGAAAGTCCCATAGCTACAGCTTGAAGTACTATCATTTCTCCATAATATCCTATTTTTTGCTTATAATTTAAATTTTTACTATTTCCAACTAAGCCTATATAAGATTTAGCACCACTTATAAGTCCATAAGATGCCTTAAATCCATTTAAGCCTTCATCTCCATTTTTTATAAATTGTATATTAAGTGAAGATTCCTTATTTATTTCATCTATCAAATTAATTAATGTTAATATATCACTATCACTTATTTCTCTATCACTAAAAGTTCTTCTAGATATTCTTTTGTCTACAGCCTCTATCCAAGCTTTTCTAATTTCCATATAATATCTCCTTTCTATACAGACTTATTATATAGTTTGTATATTTTTTTCTTTTATATTTATGTCCTCAAAAAAATCTTTATTATCACCTTTATGAAGTATTTTATCGCAAGTCATATTTATACCTATAGCTCCTATTGGTGCAGTTATAAGTACACTTAAAATAGCAATAGCTTGCATAATATCACCACCTGCAACTCCCATTTCTAAAGGTATAGAGGCCTTTGCTGATTGAACAGTTGCTTTTGGAAGATATGCTATCATACAAAATACTTTTTCTTTTATTGTTAAATTAGTTCCTATTAAGGATATAAATACTCCTATTGAACGAACACTTAATGATATTGTAAGTATTATAACTCCTACTATAAAATATTTTCCTACTAATGTAGGATTTATAGCTATTCCCACAAATGTAAATAAATAAAGCTTTCCTATTTTCCAAAGTCTATTCATTGTATCTAAGATTTCTTTAGAAATGTCTTTCATATAGTTTCTTATTAAAAATCCGTATACCATAACAGCAAGTAGTGAGTTAAATACCTCTACATGTAAGTTTTTTTCTATAAATCTCATACCTATACATGTTGAAAATGCTATTATTACTTTTATATTTTTATTATCAACTTTAGATATTATAAGCTTACTTATTTTAAATATTATAAAACTTAATACTAAGCTTATTATTATAGTAAGAGGTATTATCATAATTTGATTAAATATAGATACACTTTCTCCTATAGAACTTTTAGTGTATAGTGTTAAAAATGTAGTAAATAATGTTATAGCAACTGTATCATCACAGCTTGCTCCAACAAGTAACATCTGTGGTATAGCTTTATCTTGGCCTAACTTTCTCTCAATTAGTGATACCATAGCTGGAATAAGTACAGCAGGGCTTACTGCTGCTATTATAAATCCAAGTATAGCTCCTTGTATAAAAGTAAAATCTAAAAATATAGTACACAAAAATGCTATTGTAAATCCTTCTAGTGTTGCTGGTATTATACTAAGTAGTACTGCTGGTCTTCCTATTTGCTTTATTTGAGATACATTTATCCCAAGCCCACCTATAAATAATACTGTAACTAATGCTATATCTTTTATACCTGAAGATACTTCTAGTGTTTCTTTTGGAACTAAATTAAATATAGATGGACCTATCACCATCCCTAATACCATCATTCCTATTAAAGATGGTAGCTTTACCTTTTCTACTAGTTTTCCACTTATATTTGCTAATATCCCTATTATTACCAAACTAATTAATATAATCATAACTTCCTCCTTTATTTTGTAGTTCGCAAAAAAATAGACTCCTACCCTTATAAAAAGAGTAGGAGTCATTAGCTTTCGCATTTAATGGCGAACTCCATCGCCTATTTAATTAATACTTATATATGATATCATACAATGTTTTTATAGTAAATTGTTTTTATAATACTTTATATTATCTTTAGTTTAAATGTTTAATATATTTTTTATATTAACTTGTTGTGATACTATATTTATATACTATTACTAGGGGAGGTTAGTTATGATTGAAATGACTATAAAGGAACTTTTTGATGTAGGAGTAAGTTTTGAAAGTGCTGTAGGGGAAGGTACTAAATCAGAAAGAGCTAGAATACCGAAAAATTATGCTAGAATAAATTTACCTAAAGAAATTGAATCAAAAATAATGAATATTGATTTAGAATTAAATTTTTTGATCTCAGGAGAAATATGGTGTCCTGATTTTCAAATAAATACAACAATACTTAAAAAGTTTTGTGATTTAAATCCAAACTTTAATATATCTGTTATAACTATGGCTCGTGGTAAAAAATTTTTACCTCCTATATTAAATATTGATAAAGAAAATTTTAAAGGTCCTACTATAGTGGTTTTAGATAAAAATTTTAATATTATAGGATACTTTGAAGAAAGACCAAAAGCTGTTAAAGATGTAAAAAACTTTGATGATATAAAACTTGATTACTATAAAGGAAAATATATACTAGATAGCGTTAATGATTTGCTTGATATAATATGTAATATATAATTTTTATTATATTTCCTAGCTAGTACTAATATATTTTAATAAATGGCTTATCTTTTAGCTATATTAGTACTATTTAGGGGGTGTTTTTTTATTATTATAGAATTAAATATTTTACAAACGTTAATATTAGCTATTTTTATGCTTTTAATTGGTAGTATTGTTAAAGAAAAGGTAAGTGTGTTAGATAGATTTTGTATCCCTTCTCCTGTTATTGGGGGACTTTTATTTTGTATATTAAACTTACTTTTAAAATTCTTTAATATATGCACTATAACTATGGATACTAGTTTGATGAGTTTTTTTATTTCTTTTTTCTTTACTATAGTTGGTCTTTCTTTTAGCTTTTCATTAATAAAAAAAGGAGGCAAGGACTTATTTAAATATTGGATACTCTGTGGTATATTATCATTTTGTCAAAACCTACTAGCAGTAGTTTTAGCTAAATTTACTGGTATACACCCCTTACTTGGCCTTATGTGTGGGACTATATCAATGGAAGGTGGACATGGATATGCTGCATCATTTGGCTTTACTATAGAATCTCTAGGAGTAGCTAATGCATCTAGTGTTGGAATAGCATCAGCTACCTTTGGTCTAATATTTGCAGGGCTTTTAGGTGGACCTGTCGGAAAATTTCTTATAGAAAAAAATAACCTAAAATATAATAATATTAATACTTCTTTAATAAAAACATACACAAAAAACATATCCTTAACTAGAAATTCTTCTACTTTAAATTCTACTTCATTCTTAGAACAAATTTTAGTTGTTTTTCTTTGTATAAATATTGGTGAACTTATTTCTAATATAATATATACATCTACTAATATATTAATCCCTACTATAAGTGTATGCATATTTATTGCCGTAATATTTAGAAACTCTAATGATAAATTTAAAATTTTAAATCTTGATTTTGATATTTTAAATTTACTTAGTGATATTTCCTTGGGAATATTTTTGACCATGGCACTTATGAGTATTGATTTATTTAAGCTATCTAGTTTATTTGGCCCTATAATAATTATTGTTGTATCTCAAGCAATTTTTATAGTGTTATTTGCAATATTTGTAGTATATAAAGTTTTAGGTAAAAATTTAGATGCTGCTATTATGGTAAGTGGGCTTATAGGACATGGGCTTGGTGCTACTCCAAATGCATTAGCTAATATGAGTTCTGTATGTCAAATATATGGTGAATCAAAAAAAGCATTTTTAATAGTTCCTTTAGTTGCTGCATTCTTACTTGATGTATTTACTATGCCTTGTATATTATTTTTTATAAATATCTTTTCTTAAATTTATTTAAATGATTAAAAATTTTTAAGTATTGCCATACTATAAATATAATTTGCTATAGGAGGTAATAATATGGAAACTAATTTACTATGTCTAGAAAAAGAATGTGCTTTCAATAAATCTGGTAGCTGCTATGCTTCTCATATAAAAGTAGAAGGATATGATGCTTACATAACACCTGAAACTTATTGTGATACATTTAGAGACTCTTCTTCTTTTAGTTTGTCAAATTATGGTGGAAATATATCCTTAACAAGTACTCAAAATATTTCATGCAGTGCTGATAACTGCAAATATAATATAAGTGGTGGATGTAGTGCTTCTTTTGTTCAGATAAATCCACAAAATGCTAACTGCGAAACTTTTATTACAAAATAACAAAATTCGCTTCGCTCATGTCGCCAACGACTTTGTCCGTTGCTCAAAATATCATTTTTTACATTTTCAAACCTATTGATATATATTATTTTCATGAGTCATCAACAGTTTTATGCTTAATGTAATTTCCTTTAATGTAAAAAAAGGATAGATTTTATCAATCTACCCTTTTTTTATGCTACTTGTTTTAATTCTTCAACTTCTTCTAGTACCCCTAGTTTCTTAGCTACTAGTTTTGTTGTACTTGCTTGAACTATAAGAGTTACAAGTATTGTCATAAATACTACTGAAGATATTATTTCGTATCCAGGAAGTTTCATTGATACTATTATCCCTGATAATGCTGCTGGTATTACTCCTGTTTCTCTAACCCACATCATAAATAATCTTTCTTTAAATTTCCATTTAGCCTCTTTATCAAATGCTGTACATATTAAAACTACAAGCGGTCTTGCTATAAACATTAATACTAATACAACTATTAAAGATTCCTTCCAATAAGCAGAGAGTGATGTTAAATCAACTTGTGTTCCTAGGACTACAAATATCGCCATACGACATAATGCTCCTACACTCTCTCTAAATAAGTGCTCTGAATGGAAGTCATGTTCTGGTACCCAAAGTCCAAATATTTTTTTATTTCCTGCTATAAGACCTGCTATAAATACTGCCATATATCCACTACCATGTAATAATGTAGCTACTTCATAAGCTAATGCAACTTTAAGTACTGACATTATTGGTGCATATGAATGGAATATTCCCCATTTTTTATCTGATATTAATAATGAGAATATATACCCAACTGCCACACCAACAACAACTCCACCTAATGCAGATATTAATAATTCACCTGCACTTTTACCAAGAGAAAATTCTCCACTAGTTATTATTCCAAGTAATGTTGAAACAATTATAGCCCCTACAGCATCATTGAATGCTGATTCACTAACTACAGTTTGCTTTATTTTATTTTTTATAGTAACTTGTTTAAATACTGGTATAAGTGCTGCTGGGTCTGTTGATGCTATAACTGCTCCCATTAAAAGAGCTGTCATAATTTCTATATTAAATATTTTTCCTGCAAATACTCCTACAACTACAGTAGATATTAAGACTCCAATAGTTGCAAGCATTCCTACACTTATCTTGACCTTGTTAAGTACTTTTAATTTAACTTCTCTACCACCTTCATATAATATAAATGCAGATCCAAATGTAAGTATTAAATTATTTTCAATAGGAAAAGATTCTATACTAATTAGGTTTAAGACTGCTGGTCCTATTATTATCCCTGCTATTAAGTATAATATAACATCAGGTACTTTTATTATTTCACTCACTTTTCCAAGTACAATACCTGTTATTGCAATTGCAGCAAATATTAGTAACAATCTATTAGTTGCAATTGCTTCTAATGTATTTTCCATAATATCATCTCCCTTTGTCGTTTTTGTAAGTTTTTTGTCGACAATTCTAATTATATTACCGCAAATTGATGCAGTCAACCTTTTTATACAAAAATTAATTTAATTTATTATATTAATATTTCTAACCTTTTATTTTATCAAAAGCTTATATATCTAAAGTCACTTTAGTTATTTTCAAAAAAAGTGTTAAGGTATTTATCAACCTTAACACTTTTTAATTATTTATATACTCTATTTTCATATACTTTTTTAATTAATTTCATATATATATCTTTTTCTTCTTCATCAAAATCATGAGTTACTTTATCAAACCATTCTTTAAATATACCACTTAATGAACCTAAAGCTTCCTCACCTTTTTTACTTAGTGTCAGCCTATATACTCTAGTATCTATTTTATCTTGTTCTTTATTTACATAGCCAAGTTCTACAAGTTTTTTTATTCCTCTTGTTACCATAGCCTTATCTATATTAAGTTCTATAGCTATTTCATTTAAACTTATTCCACTACGTCTTTCTATTAAAAGTAAGTATCTTAAATTTGATATAGCAAAATCATAATCTTTTAACGCATTTTCTGCATACTTTCTAAAATCTTTATTTATTTCCATTTTATACTTATTTACTAACTCAATTTCCACCTTTTCACCTCTATAAAATTACTAGTTCACTCTATTATATATGATAGGATCTATAAATCCAAATGTTATTTTTGAGTTTTTGTAAAAAACTTCACTTACATATAATGTATCTTTTTCTATTCTCTCTTTTAACACAAATTTTACCTCTTTTGAAAAATAACTAACACTTTCTCCTTCAAATACTCCGTCTTTTTCAAAGTATACCATAGGTGTAAATTTGTTAGATTCTTCTAGAGTATTATAATCTAATTTTAAATCTAAGTTATCATTTCTAAAATCTTCTTTTGATATATTATTAGGTATTTCATATGATTTTAATACTACTTGATTATTTTCATTTAATTCAAATAAAAATAAATGAGGTAATATATTTTTTCTCTCTCCCATTTCATAATAGCTTTCTTCTATTATAAAATATCCTTTAAAGTCTTTTGGTAAATTTATTATTTTATCATTTGCTATACCATTTATATGCTTAGCTTTTGGGTGAGTTAAATTACCTTCTTGTTTTTGTTTATGTATTTGTTTATCATTATTAAATACTCCACATAAATTTTTTACAAACATTTCTAATACATTCATACATATTCCTCCTTTTTAGTTGATACAATCAATAATTTTTATTGATATTTATACCCCATTTTTATTTTTTCTACCAATTGAAAAATATTTCTTTATTACTTTTATACTTATGTAATATATTGCTATTATTTATATTATCATTTTTTAGATAAAAAAGGTGAATTTATATTCACCTTTTTTATTTAGACAATTTAATTAATATATTTATTTAAAAAACATAATATTTATTAAAGTCGATACTACTGTCATACTAAACCCTACCATAATCTCATAAGGAAGTAATGTAAATCTCTCTTTTATACCCATATTTACACTCTTTGCACTTGTATGAAATAATGATCCATGAGGTAACTGCTCAAAAGCACTAGAACCTGCATTTACAATGCTTGCTCCATTTAAAGCTGAAAATCCTGAACTTATTATAGCTTCTTTAAAAGTTGATGATGCTATAGTTGCTCCTGCTGTTGATGATGCCGTTGCTAAAGACATTAGCATCCCAGATATTGGTGCTAATAAAAATTGTGGTACGCTTAATACTTCAAGTACAGTTATTGTACTATTTTGAAGATTAGACATTTGTATAATACCTGCAAGTGTTCCTGTTCCTATTAATAATATACATACTCCTTGCATTTGGCTAACTCCATAGGCTAAATAGTTATTTAACTTTTTAATATTTCCTGTTGCAATTACACAAACTATTCCTCCTAAAGGTAGTGCTATTAATGGATCTATGGAAACACTAGATATATTACCTAGAAATAATAACCATATAGATACTAAAGGCCCTATCAAAGATCTAAATAAAGTAGGCATTTCCTTTTTTTCTTGTAATATATTACTTTGTTCAAACTTGCTACCTTTATCTATAATCAACTTAGTTAATATTACAGTTATAAATATTCCACATATAGCAGGCACTATATTTGATGCCATTACATTTAATAAAGTTATATTAAAATTTTCTGATACTGCTAAAGTGTTTGGATTTGGTGATATTATATTTCCAGCCTTTCCTCCTCCAGCTAAAGCTAAAAGTATAGATATTTTAGAATAAGATAACTTATTTCCTATGTACATACCTATAGGTGCAACAGTTATAATAGCTACATCTAAGTTAACCCCAACTCCTGCTAAAACCATAGTTGATATAGCTATTCCTAAAATGGCTTTATCTGTTCCTAATAACTTAATTATTTCTTCAGATATCTTATTTACTGATCCTGTTTTTATCAAACATCCTGCTAATACTCCTGATGCTAAAACTCTTAATATAGATGGTGATATATCTTTTGCTCCATTTATCATATACTCTACAGTTTGTGATAAATGACAACCTCCAATCAATCCACCAACTAAAGCTCCTAACATTAAACTATACACAGGTTGAAATTTCTTAATTATAAGAATTATAGCTGTAAAAAGTCCAAATATTGCCCCAAAAGTTGTTATCTGCATACAAATCCCCCTGTTAAATTATATTAAACTAATTAAATTTTATTTAATAAGTTTAATATAATTTTATGTTTTTACTACTATTTTGTCAACTATATATTAATTAATTAAATTCTATTTAACATTTATTAATATGCATTTTATGCTATAATAAATATATTGTTTAAGTTTTATAAAAATTTTAACTAAGGTGATTAATTATGAATGATTTAAATATTGGTATTAAAATCTGTGAAATAAGAAAAAAACAAGATTTAAGCATAAGAGACTTAGCTAAACTAGCAGGTGTTACACCATCTTTACTAAGCCAAATAGAAAGAGGGCTTGCTAATCCATCAGTTAATTCATTAAAATCTATAGCCTCTGCTTTAAATGTTCCACTATTTACTTTCTTTATGTCTGAAGTTGATAAAAGAAATTTAATAGTCAGAAAAGATAATAGAAAAAAAGTTATTCTTCCTGGAAATAATGATGTAGTCTATGAAGTATTATCTCCAGAAATTAATGATAATTTTGAATTTGCTATAATGAACCTATCTCCTAACACTAGCTCTTGTACTAATTTTATAGAACATAAAGGATATGAGATAGCTTATATATTAAGTGGTGAAGCTAACCTATACATAGATGAAGATAAATTTACTTTATATGAAGGTGATAGCGTTAAAGTTCCTATTGGTTCTAGACATCGTTGGGAAAATATAACAAATAATGATACTAAAGTAATATTTGCCGTTATATTATAAAAAGAGCCTAATGGCTCTTTTTATCTATGTTTTAAATATACACTATATTCTTTTATTGTTTCATTTATATTTATAGTTATTAAATACTCGTTATAGTGTGCATTATAAGGCTGTTTATATTTTAAGTTTATTACAAATTCACTATCTTCTAATTCTAATAACTCACTATCTTTTAAAAATTTTCTTTCTATCAATTCTAAAACTCTTTCCAAATAAATCTCCCCCTATAAGTATTTACCACTTATATACCCATTAATATATTTTACTATCTCTGTTTATATATTTTTAAAGTTTATCCTTTTTCTTATACATTTTCCAAGTATATACGCTAATCCTACTTTTATAAAATCTACAATTAAAAATGGTACTACACAAGTTAGTAGACCTTTAAAAAAACTTACTCCTGCTATTAAGCTAAATTGAAAAGTACCTATTATATAGCTTATAAAAAGTGCTATTAACATTGAAAGTAAAAGTAATATATTATTTTTATATTTTTCAAAAAAATATCCAACAATATATGAAACTATAGGAAATGATATTAAGAAACCTCCTGTAGGTCCAACTAATACACCTATTCCTCCACCCATTTGAGAAAATACAGGTATACCTATTAGTCCAAGGCTTAAATATATAACTTGAGATAAAAAACCTAACCTAGGACCAAGTAATATTCCACAAATCATAACAGAAAACATCTGCATAGTAAGTGGTACAGTTGTAAAAGGTATTGGTATTGATATTTGAGCAAGTATAGCTGTTAAACTTGCAAATATAGAACATATAACTAATTCTTTAGTTGATAATTTCATATTTTTCTCCTTAGTATTTATACTATAAAAGGATTATACCAAAATTAACTACATTTTAGTACAATCCTTTAAAACTATATATTACTAACTTTTCTTTATTATATCTTTATTTAACTATTTTTTATAACTTTAAATAAAAACACCATAGCAATTTTGCTATGGTGCCTTATTTATTATAAAACTCTCTTAGCTCCTACGTGAGCATTTTTCCAGTAACTATTGTTTATACTAGTCTTTTGAACTACATCTCCTGGTTTTGGAGCATGTATCATTTGTCCATTACCTATATATATACCAACATGAGTTATTCTTCCACTTCCATCAGTACTAGAGAACATTAAGTCTCCTGGTTGTAAGTTATTCCAACTTACAGATCTCCCTACACTATATTGAGCTGTTGAAACTCTAGGTAATGTTATTCCAACTTGCTTATATACATAGTAAGTTAATCCTGAACAGTCAAAGCTATTAGGTCCTTCTGCTCCCCATACATATGGCTTTCCTAGTTGTGCCATAGCTGTGCTTAATACCTTTTGTACTTTGCTTTGAGATGTTTGTCCATTGTCTGAACTACTATTACTTCCTGAACCTGTATTTGAGTTAGATAAGCTTATATAGCTTGAACTTCCCCATCCTACTTTTCCATTTGATAATTTTACTTTATACCATCCATTTGAGCTTTCTAATATATCTACTCTATCACCTTGATAAGCTTTAGTTATTACGCCATAGCTAGTGCTTGGGCCACTTCTTATATTTAAAGCTGCTGTTGTTATTGTTCCTTTTTTACCTGTAACAGGTGTAGAAATTTCTCCACCATTATTTGCATTATTTCCTGAACCTGCACTTGAGTCAGATAAGCTTATATAGCTTCCACTTCCCCATCCTATTTTTCCATTTGATAATTTTACTTTGTACCATCCATTTGAACTTTTTTCTAATATTTCTACCTTATTTCCTTCGTATACCTTAGTTATTATACCATAGCTAGTACTTGGGCCACTTCTTATATTTAAAGCTGCTGTTGTTATTGTTCCTGTTTTTCCTGTAACAGGTGTAGAAGTTTCTCCACCGTTATTTGCATTATTTCCTGAACCTGCATTTGAATCAGATAGGCTTATGTATCCACCATGACCCCATCCTGATTTTCCATTTGAAAGTTGCACTTTATGCCATCCATTTGAGCTATCTAATATCTTTACTTTGTCTCCTTGATAAGCTTTAGTTACTATAGAGTGAGATGTAGATGCACCGCTTCTTATATTTAAAGCTGCAGTTGTTATTGTACCCATCTTTCCTGTAACTTGGTTTGAACTATTGTTACTGCTAGATCCAGATACACTTATATAGTTTCCACTTCCCCATCCTATTTTTCCATTTGATAGTTTTACTTTATGCCATCCATTTGAGCTTTCTAATATTTCAAGTTTATCTCCTTGATGAACTTTTGTTACTATTGAGTAACTTGTACTAGGTCCACTTCTTATATTTAATGTACTAACTGTTACAGTTCCTGTTTTTCCATCTGCAAACGCACCTGTAGTCCCCATAGCTAGTCCTACTGTAGTAGCACAAACTGCTACTGCCACTTTTCTATCTAACATTTTAAACCTCCCATTTTTATTTCTTATACAATATATAATTTAAAGTTTTTATTCTCAAAATAATTCTTATATATATTATATACTTTATTTGTAAATTTGTTATGAATTTTTTTACATTTTTTATATTTTTTTATATTTTTTTCATTATTTTTAGTAAAAATGGGTATAATATTGTTTGATTTTTAATTTTAATTAATTCTTTTTACTATTTCGTATATATCCTTGTCGAATTATAGTATCATTTCTAACTTTTTTATTTATTATATTTATCTTTTTATTGCTATATTATTTTTTATAAAAAAATAAAACACTAAGAAATTCTTAGTGTTAATCTAATATTATTTTTATAATATCTCCATTCTTTCTTTCTAGGTGTGCAACTTCACCACTTATATTTTCATCTAATGCTCTTGTAACTAAGCTTATAAGTTTTTTACCATCGACTATATCATCTAAATCATTAAAAAAGTCTAGTGCATTATTTTGTATCATTTTTTTTACAAAGTTAACGGGTAATTTTATATGAATTTTATCTCCATTATGAGATAAGACTTTTACTCTTAAAAGCTTTTCATCATATACTCTTTTTATACTTTTCCCCATATAAATACTCCTTAATACTATATTTTCTTAAAATTTTTAATTACATATTTCCAAAATTATGTTTATTAAAATCCTTTAAGGGAATATAATTTTTATGTAATATAAAAACTTATACTTAATCTATATTTTATACATACTTTTTTTATTACTAATTGAACATTTTTTTATTTTGAGTTTATAATAATTTTATGCTAAAATCTTTAATTATAATATTTAAGGAGATGAAAGTTTTGTTTAATTATATAAAATTTGCAATTTATCAGTTAATTGGCTTTCTAGGAACTTTACCTAAATTGCTTAAATATAAAAATAATCCTGATAAATATACATCAAATGAACAATTTGATGTATTAAAATCACATGCTCTAAAATCACTAAAGTTAGTTGATATAGATGTAAATATTTTAGGAAAAGAAAAAATCCCTAATGAGCCAGTTTTATTTGTTGTAAATCATTCTAGTATGTTAGATAGTTTTATACTAATTTCTAGTGTGGATAGACCTATCGGGTGTGTTATAGCAGATGAGCCTATTTGGAGAAATATTCCTATTTTAAAAGATTGGACTAAACTTATAAAATGTGTATACATAAATAGAAAAAATAATAGAGAAGGCATAAAAAGTATTATACAAGCATCTAAAAATATAACCTTAGGACACAGTATGGCAGTATTCCCAGAGGGTGATTTAACTTGGGTAAAAGAACCTAATTCTTTAGTATCAACTTTTAGAAGTGGTGCTTTAAAAATAGCTTATAAGGCAAATTGTCCTATAGTTCCTTTAGTTATAAAAAACTCTCAAGGTATTTATGATGGCTATGAACCTATCGGTAAAATTCACTCAAAATCTATAGAGGTTGAATTTTTAGACCCTATATACAAACATATAGATAATACTAAGTTAAAATCTAGTATATTAGCTGACCATATAAAAAATAAAATGGAAGATAAAATGTTAGAGTTTAACTATAAAGAAGAAAAGAGTATGGCTTAAACCATACTCTCTTTTAATATTTTTACTTCATCACCTATATTTATAGTTCCTTCACTTATAACTTTTACAAATATACCTTCTCTAGGCATAACGCAGTCACCTGTAGTTCTTTTTATTTCACATCCTCCATGGCATTTTTTACCTATTTGAGTTACTTCTACTTCACATTCACCTAGAGTTAATCTAGTTCCTACAGGAAGTTTGTATACATTTATTCCTTCTGTTGTTATATTTTCTGCAAAATCACCAAATTTTAAATGATCAAATCCTCTTTCTCTCATTTTATCTATACTTTCTTTTGCTAGTAACGATATTTGTCTATGCCAATTTCCTGCATGTGCATCATTAACTATTCCATGATTTATTTTTAAAGTAGCTTTATCTACAGGTACTTTTACTACACCTTTTTTTTCACTTATATTTATAGATACGATCTTAGCCATACTCCCCATCCTTTTTTAAAATTTGAAATTTCCAGACTTACCACCACTTTTTTCTAGCAGATGTACATCCTTTATTACCATTTTTTTATCTATAGCTTTGCACATATCATATATTGTAAGTGCTGCTATTGTTACTGCACTTAAAGCTTCCATTTCAACACCAGTTTTTCCCACTGATTTACACGTTGCATATATATTTATTATATTCTCTTTTTCATCTATATTAAAATCTAAATCACAACCTACTAAATTTATCTGATGACACATAGGAATATTCATTGGTGTATTTTTAGCACCCATTATTCCTGCAACCTGTGCTACTGATAATACATCACCTTTTTTAACTTGTCCATTTAATATCTTATCTATTATTTCTTTATTTACTAATATGCTAGCTTTTGCAGTTGCAGTTCTTTTTGTATTTTCTTTATCTCCTACATCAACCATTTTTGCATATCCCTTTTCATTTATATGAGTTAGCATATTATCCTCCTATTTGATACATACTCCTTTTAGTATCACTAACTTTATTTTCATTTAAGTAATGTCTTTCTGGTTTGTCTAATATTATCTCTTTTAATACTTCTCTAAAAATTAATGGCTTATTTAAGTAGTATTTTATATCATACTCTTCTTCTGAATGAAGACATAATTTAATAGTTCCATTTTGAGTTATTCTTATCCTATTACACTCACTACAAAACGAACATGACATAGGAGTTATTATTCCAACTCTTCCCATTGAATCTTCTAATTTGTAGTATTTAGCAGTAGAATTTTCACTACTTTCTATTTTATATAATCCATCTATTTGACTTATCACATCTTGTATATTAACATATCCATTTCTATATATTTTACTAGCCTCTCCTAAAGGCATAAGTTCAATAAATCTTACATCAATATTATTAAATTTTGTCATAAGTATAAAGTCTGGTATTTCATTTTCATTAAATCCACTTATAAGTACACAATTTATTTTAACTTTCATTCCAAGTTCTAAGCATCTAGATATAGATTTTAATACTTCTTTTATATCTCCATTTCTAGTAATACTTTTATATTTATATTCTTTTAATGAATCTAGACTTATATTTACAGTTCTAAGACCACTTTCATATAATTCATATGCCATATCATAAAGACCTATTCCATTAGTAGTTATAGCTACATCTTTTATATTACATTCTTCATAAGTGTATCTTATAATTTCTGATAAACCTTCATATAATAAAGGTTCTCCTCCTGTAAATCTAATTTTTGTTATTCCTATTTGCGATAATCCATTTATAATAAATTTATAATCATTTAAACTAAGTGTATTTTCGTATTCATTAAAGCTTACATCATCTGGCATACAATAAACACATCTTAGATTGCATTTTTCAGTTAAAGAAATACGTGCATAATTTATATTTCTTCCATATTTATCAATCATAACTAGCTACCCTCTTTTTTGCCTATTTTATATAACTAATTATATACTATTTTTAGTTGTAATGGCACATTCTGTTGCCTCACCTTTTAATATTTCTATTCCATGGGGTAATACATCTAACACAAACCCTAAATTTTCTATTGCACCTTTAGGGCTTCCTGGCAAGTTAATTATAATAGAATTGTTTCTTATACCACTTATTCCTCTACTAAGTATTGCTTTTTTAGTTATTTCACTAGATTTTAATCTCATATATTCACTTATACCTGGAATTTCCCTTTCTAAAACTTCTTTTGTAGCTTCTGGTGTTGTATCCCTTTTAGAAAAACCTGTTCCTCCATTAGTAAGTACCAAATCAGCTATATTATTATCACAAATATTTATAAGTTCTTCTTTTAACATGCCCTTATCATCTTTTAACAGATTATAATGTACTACTTTGTATTCATTATTTTCTTCTATATACTCTTTTAGCTTTTTTCCCGTTATATCTTCTCTTTCTCCTATATATCCTTTATCACTAAGTGTTACTATAGCTACTTTAAACATATTTACCTCCCAATTTTATATTATTTAGTATGTTTTCTATGTGATAATTCCCCTTTATTTTTTACTAATAATAATTCAGCCATTATACCAAAGGCTATTTCTGAAACATCATTTGACGATATATTAAGACCTACAGGTGCATATACCTTATCTAATAATTCTTTTTCTACACCTTCTTTTAAAAGTTCTCCTTTTAATGTATTCCACTTTTTCTTACTTCCTATCATGCCTATATAAGAAGGATTTTTCTTTATTATTTCTCTTAATGCCTCTAAATCTTTTTCATATCCTCTAGTTGCAATTATTACGTATGTGTTTTCATCTATATTTATATCATTTAATATATTATCTATATTTCCAGAATATACTTCATCTGCACTTTCAAATCTTTCTTTATTTGCAAATTCTACTCTATCATCTACTATTATTTTATAAAAGTCTAATGTATTTGCAATTTTATATATATTATAACCTACATGTCCTCCTCCGACTATCAAAAGTCTTGGTCTTGGTTTAAATACTTTTATAAAGCCGCAAACCCTTCCACCACACTGCATAGGAGTATCTTTAGAATTTTCATCTAAAGCATGTTTAAATGCTCTATCAAACCCACTATCTAATGCTTTTTTACATTCAATTATCACTTCGTGTTCTAATATTCCTCCGCCTACAGTTCCTAGTATACTTTTATCGTTAAAGTACGCTAGTGTAGCACCTACTTTTCCTGGACTAGAACCTTTTACTTCAGTTATAGTTGCAAAAGCTACCTTATTACCACACTTTACTTCTTTACTTATTCGGTCTAATATCATCTCATCCATAATTACTTCTCCTATCTAGCTTTTGACTATTTATTATAAAACCTTACAACTTCCTCTAAAACACTTCCAGCTATACATCTAGCTTTATCTGATATTGTATAACAATTATTAACTTCTTCAATTCTTGGGTCTATATCTAGTATTTTTAATCCTTTTACTATATTAGACTTATTTCTTATAATTCCTCTTAAAACTCCATCTATATTTGCTTTTACATCAATTTTTTCATTATCTTTGTTTATTATATAAGCTAGTACCTCGTCTTTTTTTACTACACTTCCTATACTAGCTATATTTTCTATAATACCACTTTCTTTTGCATACCCGACTCTTTCTTTTCCTACACCATTTATAATTCCTGGTGTAGAAGTATTTTTTAGAGCATATCCACTATTTATGATTTTTCCTAAATTATGACCTCTCATAGTCTCGATTACTATGTCTACATCTTTACCCGCACAAAATCCTGGGCCTAATGCAATAGTGAGTTTAGCCATATCTTTATTTGTCCCTAAATTTTTTTTAGCTAGAATACAATCTATTACTATATCTGGTTTTAAATGTTTTATATACTCTCCTTTTTCATCAACAACTAAAGCTACATTCTTATCTTTTATGGCTTTTTTTATCTCATCTATATTATTACAAAACTTTGCACAAACACCTTCAACACTAAATTCTCCTTCATAAACAGCTTCACTAAAACTTACATTTCGCCTTATTGCTAATGGTTTTTCAACTTCTAAACAAACCACATCAAACCCACATCTATTTAATCTATGTATTACTCCACTGGCTAAATCTCCTGCACCTCTTACTACTATCATATTTCGACTACCCCTCCAAACATTTATCAATATAAATATTTTTATTAATAGTATTATACAATACATTTATATTTTTTTATATATTATAATTCGTAATTATTAAATATAATAATGTTTATTAAAAGCTTTAATTTTCATACAAAAAAGTATAGCCATACATATTAGTATAGCTATACTTTCTAGTTTAATATTTATCATACTTATCAAAATCTTCATTTTTCTTTTCTTTTTTTCTTTCTATTATTTTAACTATAATAAGTACTATACTTCCAACTATAATAACAAAAGGTGTTCCTACAGCAAGTATTAAAGCTATTATGAGCCCTATATTACTCATCAATAACAACTCCAGTACCATATGCTAACATTTCAGCAGCTCCTTGCATAACTGCTGCTGATGTTAATCTAAATCCAATTATTGCATTAGCACCTTGTGCTTTAGCATCTTCTACCATTCTAGCTATTGCTATTTTTCTAGCTTCTGCTAACATCTCATCGTATCCTGTAAGTTCTCCACCAACTAATTGCTTAAAACTTGCACCTATATCTTTTCCTATATGCTTTGCTCTAATTGTACTTCCTTTTACTAATCCCTTAACTTCTATAATATTCTTACCTGGTATACACTCTGTAGTTAATATTAACATATATATCCTCCATCTTATTTTATACTAAAATATTTTCCTATTACTAATGAGTATATATTATTCACCTATTTTATTCTATAAACTTTACTATTTTAATATAAAAAAATACCGATAAAAATTATCGGTATTCTTTAAACTATTTCTAAATTATTTTCCCCTGATTTTATACTAGAGTTATTTTTGTTTTTAGTACTTTTTCCTATAAACTTTCCTAGCTTTATATTTCTAAATATAGTAGATACAAATATTATACCTAATGCTAATGCACCAGATATTGCTAATGTATTTACCCCATATTCTATAGCTTTCATATAATCTCCTACTATAAACTGATACATTGTATTATATACTCCATATCCTGGAACCAAAGGAATAAGGCAACATACACTTAATGTTGTAGCTGGTGTTTTATATATTCTTGCACATATTTCGCAGTATATACTAAAGCATATAGCAGATATAAAATATGATATTACATCTGATCCTATACAATGTAGAGAAAATTTGTATGAAAACCAAGCTATTCCTCCACCTATTCCTGCTACTATTAGTCGCTTTCCTTTTATATTAAATATAATTCCAAATCCTATTCCTATAAAAAAAGATGCTATTGATTCTATAATCATACTACATCCCTCCCATCTGAAGATACATACTTATTACAAATCCTGTGCCAACTGCAATAGATACACCTATTAATAAAGCTTCTGCGACCTTAGTAAGCCCTGATATTAATTCTCCTTGCATAATATCTCTTATAGAATTTGTAAGTGCAAGGCCTGGAACTAAAAGCATTATACTTCCAGCTATTATTTTATCTATCTCATGTATAAAACCAATGTCATACATTAATACAGAAAATATAGCTACTACTCCTCCACATAAACTATTTATAAAAAATTCATTTAATGATGATTTGCTTAATTTGTTATATATATATTTTATTATTATACCAATTATAAAAGATCCTAAAATAGCATTAAAATTACCACCAAACAATAATGTAAACATAGCTGTTGATATACCTGAAAATAATAATACTGTATTATCCTTATACATATCATCGTTACATATTTTTTCTAGTTCTAGTTCACATTCATCTATGCTTAATTTATCATGATATATCTTTCTCGAAAGAGAATTTATATTATGAACTCTATTTAAATTTACACCTCTTGAGTTAATCCTTTTAACTACTGAATATATCTTACCATTAAGAAATATAGAAACCATTACCGCTGTAGGGGTTGCAAATACTTCTACTTCGTCTACATCAAAAGACTGACAAATCCTTGATATGGTTTCCTCTACTCTATAAGTTTCTCCTCCACTTTGAAGCATAAGCCTTCCTGCATTAGATGAAAAATCTAAAATTCTATCAATGTTCATAGTACACCCCCTTAAATTCACACAGATTCCATTATAGCATAATATTTATTTTTTATATTATGTTTTTGTATATTTATAATAATAAAAATTTTAGATAAATTTAGAATTTTTAAATGTAAATACTAAAGCAATATACGTTAATTTATGTTTTAAATAAAAAAATAAACTATAAAAATTAAATTATATAACTTTTATAGTTTATCTTCATTATTATATATCACAACATGCAATTCCAAGCACTCCAGGTCCTGTATGTGCACATATGCAGCTTCCTATATTTACAACAACAATGTCTTTTACATTTAAATTTTCACATAAATTATTTTTTAATATTTTTAAATCTCCTTCATTATCTCCATAACCAATTATTATAGTCTTATTAGTTAAATCTTCACCTTGTTGTTCTTTTATAATTTCTACTATATTGTTTATTACTTGTTTTTTACCTCTCGCTTGTGAAAAATGTTTAACTAATCCTTCATCTAAGCGAAGTATTGGCTTTATATTTAACATATTTCCTATTGTAGCCTTAGCTAAAGACATTCTACCACCCTTTTGCAAATACTCTAGCGTTTCTACTGTAAATAAAACAGATAAGTTATTTTTTAAATTTGTCAGATGTTTTATTATCTCTTCTATACTTTTGCCTTCTTTAGCTAACTTAGCTGCACTAAGTACTAAGCATGTACTTCCTATAGATAATGATAATGTATCAAATGTGTGTATATTTTTGTTTTCTATATCATTTTTAGCCATAACAGCACTTTGATATGTACCAGATGCGTTAGATGATCCTCCTATATACAAAATCTCTTCATATTTATCTATGTATTTTTCAAATGCATTTTTAAATGACATATACGTAACTTGAGATGTTTTTGGTAAACTTTCATTTTCCCTTAGCATTTTATAAAATTCATCTTCAGTTAGATCTACTCCATCTATATATTCTCTACCATTAAAAATTATGCTAAGTGGTACTACTTCTATATCATATTTATCAATAAATTCTTTAGGTATATCCGATAAGCTATCACATATTATTTTTATATTATTCATTTTTCCTCCAACTTTTTAACTCTTCTTTTATATCTAAGTTATTACTTTAAGTTTTAATACCAGGTATTAATATCTTAGCATAATAATATTTTTATTTCAATATTTTAAAGTTAATTTTTTACATATTTTAGATTATTTCCAAAATATTCATTAAGTTACATAAAATTTAATTTAACATAAAAAATAGCTTGATACTTTTTAGCATCAAGCTATTTTTTATTCAATATTTTATATATATTTTTCAAGTATTACAGCTCTGATATTTTCATACTTTATATAATCTGGTAGTGACTTTTTTATTACACTTATCTTATCTTCAGAAAACCTTTCACATGCATCTAATATCATTGCTTTATCTTTTTGTTCATACATACTCTCTAAATCTATATTAAAGTTTATGCAATTTCCTTCTTTTATATAATCATATATATATCCTAAAACTGTAGAAAGAGATGTTTCTATTTCTTCACATACATATTTTATATCATTCCCTTGATTCAATAAATCTAGGGCTATTTCATTATTTTTTCTATTTTCTCCATCTATTATAAGCTTAAGTCTTTTTTTATCTTCCCACTCTGGTCTTATATTTTTTTCATTTATATATGAATTTACTACATCTAATATACTTTCACCGTATCTATTTATTTTAACTGGACCCATACCACCTATATCTTTTAATTGTTCTTTAGTAGTTGGATACCTCCCACTTATTTCTTTTAAAGAATTTTTGCTAATTACCATATAAGGTATAGTCTTTTCCTTTTTTGCTATATCTTTTCTTAAATCATCTAAAATATTATATAGATTTTTATCTGTAGTAACTTCAAAATATTCATCTTTAATTTTTGTGTTGTCTTTTTTATTTGTATTATTATCTAATACTTTTTGTTTATCAATATTGTTTCTATTTATATAGGATTCTATTACATCTTTAAATCTAGAACCATACTTTTCATACTTTACTTCGCCTATACCAGATACACTAAGCATTTCTTCTTTTGATGTAGCATAAATACTTGCCATACCTTTAAGAGTTGCATCTCCAAATACCATATATGGAGCTATAGATTCTTCTCTTGCTATATTACTTCTTAAGCTTACTAATTCTTCGTATAATTCATTTTCTACATACTTAGACTTACTTGCTTTAGCTTCTTTTAATTCAACTTTTATTTCCTTTTTTATAACTCTCATTGATTGTTCATTTAATTTTATAGTTGGAAATGTTCCTCTATGTCCTAAATTTTCTACTATATCTAAAAATCCATGTGATACTAATGTATTTATAAAGTTTTTTAAATCTTCACTAGAGTACTTTTTCATAAGACCATAAGTTGATAATTTATCAAATTCTAATTCTAATACTTTTTTATTTTTAGAACCCCTAAGAACATCGACTATCATGGTTATTCCATAGCTTCTTTTCATTCTAGCAATACAAGATATTACCATCATAGCATCTAGTGTCTTATCTACTACCTCTCCATCATTTAAACAGTTGCTACAGTTATTGCATTCATCTTCCATAGTTTCTCCAAAATAATCTAGTATACATTTTCTATAGCAATCACTAGTATATATTAAATCTACCATTTGCTGAAGTTTAGTATATTTAGCTATCTTTCTTTGAGGATTTTCTATGGACGCTTCCACTAAATATTTTTGCGTATGAACATCTTGTGGAGCAAATAATAATATACACTCACTTTCTTCGCCATCTCTTCCTGCTCTACCTATTTCTTGATAGTAGTTTTCTATACTTTGTGGCATATTATAATGAATTACCCATCTTATATTTGGTTTATCTATTCCCATACCAAAAGCATTTGTTGCTACCATTATCTTAATATCATCATTTATAAACTTTTCTTGATTTTCTTTTCTTGTTTCATTACTAAGACCTGCATGATATTTAGATACTAAATAACCTCTTTTTAAAAGTCCATCATGTATATTTTCTACTTCTTTTCTAGTTGATGCATATATTATCCCACATTCATTTTCATGATTTTTAACATAATCTAATAAGTATTTATTTTTAGCAGGGGATTTAATTATATTTATAGATAAATTTTCTCTATCAAACCCTGATATAAATACTTTTGGATTATTTAAATTAAGTACTTCTACTATATCTTTTCTAACTTCATCACTTGCTGTAGCTGTAAAAGCCGTTACTATTGGTCTATTTCTTAAGTTATTTATAAAATATGGTATTTTTTTATAACTTACTCTAAAATCATGTCCCCATTGTGATACACAGTGTGCCTCATCTATCGCAACTTGACATACAACTTTATCATATATTACTGTTAAAAAATCAGAACTATCTAACCTTTCTGGTGCTACATATAATATTTTGCATTTATCATTTTTTATATTGTTAAGTACTTTTTCATATTCACTATTTGAAAGAGAACTATTTATGTACTCAGCTTCTATTCCCATAACCTTTAGTGTATCTACTTGGTCTTTCATAAGTGATATAAGAGGAGATACAACTATAGTTATTCCCTCTAGTACCATGGCAGGTATTTGATAACATATGGATTTACCTCCTCCTGTTGGCATTATAGCAAGAACATCGTTATTATTAATTATAGAATTTATAATATCTTCTTGCCCTTTTCTAAAGTTTGTATATCCATAATACCTATTTAATATATCTAACGGTGTAATATTCATTTATAACCCTCCTAACTGCATAATATATCCTTTGGAGTATTTAGATCTTAATTAATTTTAATTCTATTAATTTACTTTATCTTACCACAAGATTTTAATTTTAACTATTTAGTAACTACAAAATTTATATATTTAATATCTATATATAATTTAACTTCATTATAGAAAAAGCTTATATTATGTATTTAAAATTTTCAATATTCATATTATTAAGTAGTAATAATATATTAAATTCTCTTAATACTGGAGGAATTTATGTTAAAAGAAACCGAATATCTTTCTAAAGAAAAATATAATCTACTAAAAAAATATAACCTTCAATTAAATGATGATTTATATTGGGAATCAAACCATAAGAAATACCCTAAAGTTAAATTTTTTTCCAATAAGTTTGCTAAAAATCACTCAACTCTAGCTTTATTATTTTATATACACAAGTTATGTTATGCTAAAATAAAGTATTTTGAAAAAAATTTCAATAAATATATACCTTATAAATATGACTACAAAAAAGGATTTATAGAGTGTGAGCTATTTGATATGGAGTTTATGTTGCATATTCCTAGTAATGTAATTATTGATATTAGAAACTTACAAGAAATTAAAAATATAGATGAGTTTCATGATTTTTGTAGATACCTAGAAAGCTATGAATTATAATTAAAATTAATGATTTTAACTAAAAAAGTGCCTTTTAATTAAAAGGCACTTAAATTTATTCAATATTACATACTCTTTGTTTTTCTTATTTCAGTATTGTTCCAACACTGAACATTTTCAAGTCCTTTTATATTTGATGCATCAAATACTGGACTTTTAATTCCATTTTTCTTTTGATTAGTATAATCTTCAAGTGCTATAAAAGCATATTTTCCTAAAAGAGCTATTGCTATTAAGTTTATTATAGCCATAAGGGCCATAAATACATCTGCTAAATTCCAAACTACATCTACTTGAACTACTGAACCAAATAAAACCATACATACAACTAACACTCTAAATATATTTAAAACAGTTTTATTGCTATTCATAAACTCTATATTTGATTCTCCATAGTAATAGTTACCTACTATTGAACTAAAAGCAAATAAGAATATACATAAAGCTATAAATATATGTGCAAAACTTCCTATATGAGAAGATAGTGCTGCTTGAGTTAACTCTATTCCACTTAATCCACTAGTTGAGTATCCTGGATATAAAAGTACTATAAATGCTGTACATGTACAAATTAAGATAGTATCTGTAAATACTCCAAGTGTTTGTATTAATCCTTGTTTAACAGGATGTGATGTATCTGCAGTTGCTGCTGCATTTGGTGCACTACCCATACCAGCTTCATTTGAGAATAGTCCTCTTTTTACTCCAGTAAGTATTATTCCTGCTGTCGTACCTACTGACATTTCTCTAAAATTAAAGGCATTTTCAACTATAAGCTTAAGTACATTTGGTATTTCACCTATATTTATTACAACTACAAATAATGCTACTAATATATAAAGTCCTGCAAATATTGGAACTATTATCTCAGATACTTTAGCTATTCTATGAACTCCTCCAAATATAACTATTGCTGTAAGTATTGTAATTATTATCCCTATAGTTAATCTATCAATTCCAAATGCTGAATTAAATGCAAGTGAAACTGTATTAGCTTGAACAGCATTAAATACAAATCCAAAACATATAGTTATTAGAATAGAGAATAATATTCCCATCCATTTTTTGTTTAGCCCTTGTTCTATATAATAAGCAGGTCCACCTCTAAATCCATCTTTGTCTTTTATCTTAAATATCTGTGCTAATGTACTTTCAACAAAACTTGATGCAGAACCTATTAATGCTGTTATCCACATCCAAAATATAGCACCAGGTCCTCCAACTACAACAGCCATAGCAATCCCTGCAATGTTACCTGTTCCAACTCTAGATGAAGTACTTATACAAAATGCTTGAAACGACGATACCTGTCCTTCTTTTTTATTTTCCTTAGATGCACCTTCTCCTAAAAGCTTAAACATTTCTTTAAAATATCTAAATTGTACAAACTTAGTCTTAACACTAAAGTAAATTCCAAGTGTTACTAACATAGCTATTAATATATATGTCCATATAAAATCGTTAATGCTTAATATTAAGCTATTTAAATTTTCCAATTTCAATCCCTCCTAAATTAATTATAAATACTTTTATATAATTGCCCTTTTTAAAAATATTATTATATATTTCAAAAATTACTGGCTAATAAATATTTTTGAATTAATATTTCTTTTTTATTCATTATAACTATATTTTCAATACTTTTCAAGTCATTTTTTGCATAATTAATTTTTCCATTTGCAAATTTCTAATTTTACAATAAATTCAATTTAACTTAAACCATTGATTTTAGTTATTTTACTAACTTTTCTAAGTGTCTTTTAATTTTATTTTATTATGTTAATTTATTTTATAGGTAAGTTATTAATATAATTATTAACTTATCTCTTTATTAATATTAGCTTGTATCATATCTACATTTATTGTAAAAGTGTTTTTTATAACAGATGTATTGAAATATGGCATAAAAAAAGCACTTAGATTTTAATCTAAGTGCTTTTTTTATTAATTATTCTTTTTTTGTTCTATTTTTAATTTATCTAAATAAGCTACTGCATTTAATGCTGCTATTTGACCTTGACCAGCTGACTTTATATAAGAATATGGTTTACCAACACAGTCTCCTGCTGCAAAGCATCCATTTATACTTGTGTTCATATTAATATCAACCTTAATATGTGGTCCTTCTGTCTCTATTCCTGGCACTAATGATTTAGGCGAAGCACTATCTTTTATTACAAATACTCCATCTACGTCTATTTCTTGTTGTTTTAATTCTACTTTATTTACTAAATTTTCTCCATGGATTTGAACAGGTCTGTCATTTATAACTTCTATAGAACTATCTAAACCATCTGAAGATCTCATAAGACCTTCTCTTTTATACATAGGTATAAAGTAAGTCTTTGATGCTATTTCACTTAAGAAGTTAGCTTCTTCTTCAGACTCTTTATTATAACCTATTATAGCTACTTTTTTATCTCTATATAAAGGAGCATCACATGTTGCACAATACCCTACACCTTTACCTAGAAATTCTTCTTCACCTTTTATTGGCTTACCATACTCTACACCTGTTGCAAGTATAACTGTAGTAGCTTCAAACATTTCATCCCCTGACATTAAAGCAAAGTAATCTCCCATAGCATATACGTTATTTATTTTTTTATCTACTATTTCAATATCCATGCTTTCTATATGTGCTTTAAATTTATCTCTTAAATCTTCTCCACTTATATCATAAAATCCTAGATAATTCTCTATTGATGGAGCTTTTACTAATTTATTACTTAAATTATCATTTCCAAATACTATTATATTTTTATTTCTTATTTTTGCATTTATTGCAGCAGAAAGTCCTGCTGGTCCACTTCCAATTATTGCCATATCATATCTCATATTAACCACCTATCATTTTATAAATGTGACTTAACTTTTGATTTAATTGCTTCTTTTGGCATAAATCCTACTAATGATTCTACTGGTTTTCCATCTTTAAATATCATCATTGTTGGTACAGTAGATATATTAAATTTTTGAGCTATTTCTAAGCTTTGATCTATATCAACTTTTATAAATTTTGCATCATCCATTTCATTTCCTAATGATTCAAATACTGGTGCTAACATTTTACAAGGTCCACACCAAGTTGCAAAGAAATCTACTACAACTACCCCTTTACTTTCTTCTACTTCCCCTTTAAATTGTGATGTTTTTATTATTTTAGCCATTTTCTTACCTCCTAAATACTCTCTTATCTATAATATGAATTATATTACAATATAGTTATTATTTGTAACATTAATTTATATTATTTATATACCCCCTATATATATCACTAAACAATTTGTTTATCTAGGGATTATTAGTTTAAAATATGTATACTCATTTTCTTTAGAATCTACAGTTATTGTTATACCAAGATTTATAGCAATCATTTTTGCAATAGATAATCCTATTCCTGAGCCATCTATATCTTTATGTCTTATACTATTGCTTCTAAAAAATCTGTCAAATATATAATCGATATCTTCTTTTTTTATACCCATTCCAGTATCTTTTATATATATTATAATATCGTTATTTTGTTCATAAGCACTTATTGATATACTATCCCCACTTTTTGTGTATTTAAAAGAGTTATCTATAAATATTAATAATAACTGTCTTAACTTATTTTTATCTGTAAATATTTTTTTATTCTTTAATTTAATGTTAGTATGAAATTCTTTTTCTTGAATCTCTGCTATATCTGCATAATTTTTACTTATCTCATCTATCATTATATTTATATCTACATTTTCTTTTATAATATCATTAGTACTATCTTCTTTACTTAATGATAATAAATCACTTATCATCTTCTTTATTCTTCTTGTTTCTTTCATAGCATCAGCTATAGATTCAACTTCATCAGATATAGTACTATCTGGATGCTTTAATAAGCTTTCTAACTTTGAAGATACTATGGCTATTGGAGTTCTAAGCTCATGAGATGCATCCTGAACAAATTTAGCTTGATTATTCCAAGCAGTTTCTATTGGTATTAGTGCTTTTTTAGTTAAATAAAGTGCTACAAAATATGTTATTATTACAGCTACTAATACTCCTATTATAAATACAAATATAAGTTGTTTTAACGAGTTTCTTTCCGAATCTATATTTCTTATTATTTGTATTTTATATTTACCAATATCAATGTTTAATTCTCTAAAAGTATATCCATTTTCAGTGTACGTAAAGAAAGTATCATTCTTATTATTTTTAGGTCTTGGTAATAGTTCATTAAAATAGCCATTTTCTGTGTAATATCTTATTCTATTTCCCTCATAAACATAGACCATATTACTTGGGTCTTTTAACACTATTGGATAAAATATAGATCTATTATTAAGTTGCATAGTTATATTTTCTAATTCAGCTTTAAGATTTTTGTCTATATTGCTATATGTAAGTCCTTTAAAGTAAGAATATATAAATATAGAAAATATTATAAGAAATGCTACTACTACAGCTATATTTATTTTTATTAAACGATTTTTAGTTTTACTAAATACATTTTTATTTATCATCAAATATATAACCTACTTTTCTTTTAGTTTTTATATAGTTATCATATCCGTACTTGCTAAGCTTCTTTCTTAAATTGCTAACATAAACCTCAACTATTTCTATAGTAGCATCTGAGTCTATTCCCCAAATTCTATCATATATTTGTTCCTTTAAAAGTATTGTTCCTTTATTTATTATAAAATACTCAAGTAAATTAAACTGCTTATTTTGAAGATTTAAATCTTCACCATTTATAGATGCAGTTTTATTATTTGTATCTAAATATAAATCTTTAAATACAATTTTATTATTAGATTTTATTTTTCCATTAGTCCTTAACATTGCATATACTCTTGCTACTAATTCTTCCATATAAAATGGCTTTGTTAGATAATCATTTGCTCCTATCTCAAATGCTGATACCTTATCGTTTAAACTTTCTTTAGCAGTTAAAATAAGTACTAATGTATCTATTCCGTTTTTTCTTATAGACTTTAATATATCTAATCCTGATATATCAGGTAACATTAAGTCTAGTATAATTAAATCATATATATTTTGTTTAATATTGTATATGGCTTCTTCTCCAAAACTACATGAATCTATTTCAAAATGATTTTTTAGTTCCTCCTCTAGACTTTCTAAAAGTTTAGAATTATCCTCAACAATTAAAACCTTCATACCAATCTCCTTAATTTTAATATAAGTTTATTACTATTAATTTCCTATATAATATAAATAATTATACAATACATATATATATTTTTAAAACATTTACAGTCACCAAATAAAAAAACCTAATGTATAGCTTATAATATAAACTTAACAATAGGTTTTTCATCATTTTTAATCATAATTTTATTTTTCCTCATATTTAATGTATATAACTTTTACATCTTTAACACTGTCTAATATAGGAATGTCTATTTAAAGCCTTACTTATTAACTTTGAATATTATTTGAATTATAAGTATTTATTATGTTTACAAATTCATCAATAGAAACGACATTGTCTTTTACCATAAACTCATTGTAGTACCAATTTGCAAAATCAGGGTTAGCTAATGTTGAGTTTAATTTTTCAAAGTCTATCTCTTCTTTATTGTAATTATTTTCATTCATGTTTACCACCCCTTTTTATTTAACCTTATTATTAATCATATAAATACGATTTATTCACTTCAATCCCCTCTTTTTTATTTGTATACTTAACCCTTTATAGTAAATGTTTATTTTCCTTTAAAAAGTTTTTTAATGCTTGAGTTATTATTTCTTGTTTAGTAAAACTTGAATTACTACATAACCTTTCAAAATCTTCCCATATTTTTTTATCTACCCTTATGCTAGTTGATTTTAGTTCATCTATATTATTTTTTTCTATTACTATGTCTTTTTTAGAAGTTTTTGTCTTAGGCTTTATTGCCTTAACATCCCTAACTTGTAAGTACCAATCATATACTTCACATAACTTGTCCATATCCTCAGGTGTTAAATTTACTTTCTTATCTCTTTTAGGTTTTTGTGTTTTTCTTTTAGTATTATTTTTTTTACATTTTCCTTTTTTTCTATTTTTGTGTTTTTAATTTCATTAAATTCTATTTGTTTTTTCTCTTCTTTTATGTCATCTTTTAATTCGTACTTTCCATTTGTTAATTTGTACCCTTTTTTATTTAAGTAACTTCTTAATGTTTGTGGTTTTATCTCCATCTTATCTGCTATATCTTGAAACTTTAAGTTTTTATTTTGTAGTTGCAAAAATATTTTTATTCTTTCGTTTGCTGTCATTTTTTTCTCCTTGTAATTTAGTTAATTTATACCTACATATTATCATAAGAGTTTTATTTAGACAAAATTATGTGTTATAGTTTATATTATATATTTTTATTGTATTTTAAAATAATAATTTATTTTTTTATTATATTTTATGTATTCAATACTTTTTAGAGGTAATATTTTCATTTTTTTAAATTCAATTAACATTTACTGTAAACTTTCTTACATATTTTAAAATAATAATACATTTTTCTTTTAATTTTAGCATTTTTTTAACAAAACTATTTACAATTGTCGAAATGTGCTTTATAATCAAAATTGTCTTAAGATTTCTTTAAGTAAATATGACGTTAAGGAAAACAATACCTTAAGCAAATAAAACATTACATTTATATACTTAGGAGGAAAATTAGCATGATGCAAATACTTACAAGTACAGCATTATTATTAGTTGTACTGGCATTATTCACATTATTTAGTTACAAGGCACCTCACGGAATGAAGGCAATGGGTGCATTAGCAAGTGCTGCTTGCGCAAGTTTCTTAGTTGAAGCATTCCACGCTTCGCTATTTGGACAACAATTTGGTATATCTTTCTTAGAGAAAGTTGGAGCTGCTAACGGTTCTTTAGGTGGTGCAGCTGCTGCTATATTAGTACCTTTAGCATTAGGTGTATCTCCAGTATACGCTGTATTAGTTGGTTTAACAGTTTCAGGATTTGGAATACTTCCAGGATTCGTTGCAGGATACTTAATATCATTCGTTGTTAAGTTCTTAGAAAAGAAAACTCCTGCTGGTCTTGATTTAATAGTTATAATATTAATTGCTGCTCCTTTAACAAGAGCAATAGCAGGATTTATGGATCCTATAGTTAATGATACATTAATGCAAATAGGACAAGCTTTAACAGCTGCCTCTACTACATCTCCAATATTAATGGGTATAATACTTGGTGGTTTAATAACAGTTGTTGCTACTGCTCCATTATCATCAATGGCTTTAACATCTATAATAGGATTAACAGGTCTTCCAATGGCAATAGGTGCATTAGCAGTATTTGGTTCTTCTTTCATGAACTTTGTATTCTTCTCAAAAATGAAATTTGGTTCAAAGAAAGATACAATAGCTGTTGCTATAGAGCCTTTAACTCAATCAGATATAATAACTGCTAATCCAATACCAGTATTTGTTACTAACTTCATAGGTGGAGCATTATCAGGTGTTGTAGTTGCATTAGTAAGTTCTTATGTTGCACCACTTGCAATAAGTGTTCCTGGTATGGCAACTCCTATAGCTGGTTTCGCTGTTGCAGTTGGTCAAAACGGAACTCCTGCTTTAATAGCTGCTGTTGGATGTATAGTAGTTAGTATAATAGGTGCTTTAATAGGACATACATTATTCAAAAATACAAAAATACTTACTGCTGATGAGATACGTGGAACAGAAGAATCTTCTGCAGCATAATATATAAAAAAAAGAACGTAGATAATTCTACGTTCTTTTTATATATATTACTATCTTACAACTTTTCTCGTTAGAGTTCCTATACCTACTCCCATCATAATGATTCCTACAAGCATTTCAATATTTGCTACCATGTATGCTACTTCTGTGGGCTTTGAATTGTTAAACCCAACAGCTCCAAACATACCTACACTTAAATTTATAACCTCATTAAAATCTTTAATAAACTGTTTTAGGTTCCATGTACCAATATTACTTAAACTATATTTTATAACCTGTCCATCTAACTCAATACCTACTGCTAAAAATATAAATGCAAATATTATCATTATTACTAAAGATGATAATACACAAAGCCAAGGTCTTTCTCCATACCCACATGCTAACCAATATATATACGAATTTATTTTAGGTAAAAATTTAACACATTTTCTTTGTGTACATTTACCTATATAATAATATTCTCCAAAATTATTATTCAAGTTATTTTCCTTAAATTTTTCGGACAAAGTTTTATATGTCATATATATACCTTCATATTCATTTTTATCCTTAACTCTAGGTTCAATTTTATCAAAAAATGTTTTAGCATCAAATTTAGTTGTAAATTTATCATCAAACATTATATCTTGTATATATGTATTTGAAATTTTAAAGCCTGAAAGATCACAATCTATAATCTCAAACATATCAATTTCACTATTTATTATAATTGAAGATTTTAAATATGTTAATTCAAAACTTGTGTTACTAATCTTACATTTTTCGAAAATACAATATGATAAGTCACTATTTAAAAATTTTGCATATATATCACAATTATAGAAACTACACCCTATATTGTCTTTTTTATTTAAAGAAGGTCGTTTTTCACTTCCTTCTTTTATGAATATACAATTTTCAAATACAACTCCTCCACCGCTAAAATTGCAATCATTAAAAGTACAACCTATAAATGTGCAGTCTTTGAATTTAATATTTTTAAAATCACATTTTCTAAATTTAGCGCAAATTATATCTTGCTCTACTATTTCATAAAAATCTTGTTCGTCAAATATACCATCTTTGCCGATTAGTTTATCTTTTATTTTATTATAGCTATATTTTGAATTATTATCATAATCATTTAGTTCTATTTTTTTTGTAGTTGCATCTTTATAAAATGTTTCGTTATTTTTTTTTCTATTTGATAATTGTTCATTCACTACGGCCTTTTCTTCTTCAAAATTTATATATCCCATAGAATAACTCCTTGCTTTTAGATGAAAAGAAAACGTAAAATATATTTTACGTTTTCTTTTTTTACAATTATTATTATCTTATTTTATAATTATTATTCTATATAATACAAACTCTATTATTTTAAATAAAACTAATCCATAGTATAAATAATATTATCAACTTCTTCATACGTTTTCTTACCTAATACATGTATACCTATAAATGTAGCTAATAAAGCTATTGGTAATACTATATAAACAGGTATACCAAGTCCTGCCGGTATATATCCAAATAATACTGTTATTACGGCTGTAAATAATGCATAAGGCATCTGTGTATTAACATGATCTATATGATTACATCCAGCTCCCATTGAAGACATTATTGTAGTGTCAGATATTGGTGAGCAGTGATCTCCAAATATAGCACCTGTTAATACTGCACTAGTGCTAACTACTATAAACGACATCTCTGGATTTATAGAATAAGCTAGCGGTATTGCAAGAGGCATAAGTATTCCCATTGTTCCATAGGCTGTTCCTGTGGCAAATGATATTATAGCTCCAAGTATAAATACTACACTTGGTAATAAAAAATTTGGTAGTGTTCCAGATAATAATGTTACTAAGTATTTAGCTGTTCCTAGTTCTTTTATAACAGAACTTAATGACCATGCAAGTATTAATATAACCCCAGTCATAATAAGTCCCTTCATTCCATCTATCCAAGCATCTATAGCTTCAGAGATTGTAAGTATATTTTTACTAACTCCAAGAACTATGCCTACAATACTTGCAAATAAAGCTGACTGGAATAATGCAACCGAAGCATCTGCTCCACTAAACGCCTCTCTTATAGCATCAAATGAATATGGAGAATTAGTAAATAATTGTATTAGATTTTGGTTATCTGAGTTCATAGCTGCTGTGTATCCGCTATAATAAAAAGAAATTAACGCAGCTATTATTAATGTTCCTATAGGTATTATTGCATTCCATGAACTTAATTTTATACCTTCTTTTGGCTCTAAATCAGAATTATCATTACTAACATTGTTTGAATTGTTATTATTTTTATTAACACTTCGGGCTTTAATTTGAGCTTCTCTCATTGGTCCAAAATCCTTAGCTAGAACTGCTGATATAACTATAAATGCTAATATTAATATATTATAAAATCTATATGGTATGGTATTTAAAAATACTCCAAATGCATCAGCTTCTACTCCTATACCGTTAAATGCATCATTTATAAGTCCAACTTCAAGACCTATCCATGTAGATATTATAGCAAGCCCAGCTATAGGTGCAGCTGTAGCATCTATTATAAACGCTAGTTTTTCTCTTGATAGTTTCATTTTGTCTGCTACTGGTCTAACTATAGGACCAACTATTAATGAATTTGCATAATCATCAAAGAATACTAATAATCCTAAAAACCATGCTATAAGTTGAGTCCCTCTAGCGGTCTTTGATCTTTTGGCTAGGCTCTCTGCTATAGCTTTTGCACCACCCATTCTAGCTACTAGGCTTATAACCCCACCTATAGCTAAAACTTGAAGTATTATACCTGCATTCCATGGATCTGCTAATGAATTTAATGCCCTATTTACTATATCTAAAAATGCATTAACAAAAGCAACTATAACATTTCCAGATGACATGTTTATTATAAAGCTTCCTGAAAATATACCTACAAATAACGATATTACTACATTCTTAGTTATAAATGCTAAAACTATAGCAACTAATGGTGGTATTAAAGTTATCATCTTAAGTCTTTCTGAATTTATAGTTGATATATCATCCCCCCCTGCAAATACTAATGGCATAGACATCATAAAAATTATAATAGTCATTAATAATACCCTAAAATTTCTCTTGCTTCTCATAAAACTTCCCCCTTAAAATTGTTTAGTCTCTAGTGAATATAAGGGTATAAAAAATTCGCTTCGCTCATGTCGCCAACGACTTCGTCCGTTGCTCAAAATGTCTTTTTTACGCTCTGCAAACTGATTGGTATTACTCAACTTCAATAATTATCCACATTCTTTAAAGTATCATATTTTCCTAAAGCGTAAAAAAGTCTTGAGTATACACTCAAGACTTATAAATTTTTACATAAAGTTATACATTAACTTTTTAGACACAGCAATATAACTATACCTATGTATAAATTTTTCTCAAATGTAGCTCTTCACAAAATAAATTGTGACAGTGATACATATATTTTATGTACCCCCAGGCATATAACCTTAAAGCATCAGCTATACCCTTCGGCAATAGTTCCTTTCCTAATGATTCTACGCGCTTAACTCCTCATTAGTACTTTTAAATATTGCGACCTCTACCCTTTTTATTTTATTCACTTTTATTATTAATAGTATATATACCTTTATTTTTATTTTCAAGTATAAAAGATTTTTTTTATATCATTTATAAATAATATATAATAATTTTGTTATTTATATTTAAATTTATAAATTATTATACCTTTTGTAAATTTTTTTATAAATAGTAAACATACTAATTATGAGGTGATTTTATGAAAAAATTTTTATTTATAACTTTATTATTAACTATATTTTTTAATCCACAAAATATTTTCTCTTTATCTCCAATATATACCCCCAAAGAACCTATGCCTCTACCTTATTCTTATGATTCTCTTGAACCTTATATAGACAAAGAGACTATGATCTTACATTATGATAAACATTATAAATCTTACTTAGATAAATTAAATAATGCCATAAAAGGATACCCTGACCTTTATGCTTGTAGTATTTCTGATTTATTAACTTGTCTAGATTGTTTGCCTAGTGAAATAGCTAAAACTATAAAAGATAATGGTGGAGGAGTATATAATCATGAATTTTTCTTTGAAATAATGTCTCCTAATAGGAAAAAATTACATGGAAAATTAAAAAGTGCCATAAACAGAGACTTTAAATCTTTTGATAATTTTAAAAATGAATTTAATAAAGCTTCACTAAGTGTATTTGGATCTGGATGGGCATGGCTTGTATCTGATGACTCTGGAAATCTATCGATTATAACTACTCAAAATCAAAATACTCCTATTACATTAAACTTAAAACCTATAATTGGAATCGATGTATGGGAACATGCTTACTATCTAAAGTATCAAAATAAAAGGGCCGAATATATAAATAATTGGTTTAATATTATAAATTGGAGTAAAGCGGAAGAAAACTATATTCAAAATCTAAAATAAAAATTTATAATAATTTGTAGATTTTAAGTATATTCAATCCTTTTAAAATTATATTTTAAAAATAGTTTTTGAAAATTTTTACAATTTACTATATAATTAATACAAATATAATTATCAATAATATTATACTATCACCTAGGAGGTTTAATGGTAAAAGAAACTCATACTAAGGGAGGCTATATATTTGCACTTTTAGCGCTCCCTTATTTATATAAAACATTTTTAAATAATTATAGTGTATTTTATAAAGCTATTTTGCTTTTAATATACACATATTTTGCATATATAGGTTCATTATATCCTGATATCGATATGAGAGGTTCTTATATAAGTAAAAGATATCCTATTATATATAAATATTTTGGTTCTAGATTTAGGCATAGGAGCTTTACACATAGTCTAATTTTTATATCTTTACTTGCTTATGGTTTCAATTTTTTAATAAAATCTACAGATAGTAATATAGTATTTATATGTGTATCTTGTGGCTTTTTAGTAGGATATGTATCTCATCTAGTTTTAGATCTGCTAACTAAGGAAGGTATAGAGATTTTTTACCCTATAACCATTAATTTTTCATTCCTTCCTATAAAAACTAATTCTAAGACAGAAAAGTTAATATGCAAAGCTTTAAACTTTATAGTTATATTTTTACTAGGATATAGATTTTATATATTACTTTAATAACCCACCTAATATTAGATGGGTTATTTTATATATTCTATACATTTTCAGTTTCATTATCTTTTTCATGATTCTCTAAACTTTTCTTAACTTTATTACCTATAGTCCATGATAAAAATACTAATAAACAAAATACTAATATTTTAACAGGACTGTTTATAAAACCTTTTATGTCACTCATTGGATAACTTATAAATAAAAACATTATAAACTTTCCTGATAGCATTGCAGGTATAAAACATTTAGGATCCACTTTACAAAATGCAGATGCTATTGTTACTAAAAAACTTGGTACAAAGGGACAAGAATAAGCAAAAAATAGTAACTTAAATCCTTTTTTGTCCATCCATTTTATTGCTTTATTTACTTTTTTATTTCTAAATTTATTAAATAACTTATTATCGTTAAATCTACTAATAATTAAAAATAGCAATGCAGTACCTAAACCAGATCCTATCCAAGATAGTACAAGACCTCCAAATAGCCCAAGTAAAAGTGCATTAGCTCCTACTATAGCCATAAGAGGAAGTATAGGTAAAAAGCTTTCAATAAAGCTTGCTAGTAATCCTATTATCATGGTTAAAATCCAATAGTTTTGTGCAAAATGATTTAATTCTTGAATATATTCCATAATCTATTTCTCCTTATGTCTATTATATATTATAGTATACACTATTTTCACTTAAATTCACCATATTTTGACTAAAACTTCATATAACAATTGCTGCCATTTAACCTTTAAATAGCTCCTTCTAATATATTAATTAAAATAAATAAAAGCTAATACAGATAAACTTCCGTATTAGCTTTTATTTATAGACCTAAATCTTCCTTTTTCACATGTAAATCCATTTGTGGATAAGGTATGCTTATATTTTCTTCATCAAATCTTAATTTGACCTTCTCTAATAGGCTAAAATGTATATCCCAATAATGTTCCGATTTACACCATACTTTAACTATAAAGTCAACAGAACTTGGACTATGAGCACTAACACCTATAAATGGTTTAGGATTATCTAAAACAAACTCTTGTTTTTTTACGATATCCGTTAATACTTCCTTAACATGGAGTATATTATTTTCATATCCTACACTAAATGTTAAATCAACTCTTCTTTCTTCCTTTGCTGAATAGTTTATTAAACTACCATTTGACAATGTTCCATTTGGTATTAATATTAACTTATTGTCTATAGTTGTCAATTTAGTATAGAATAACCCTATTTCTTCAACTGTACCTTCATAAACTCCAGTTTGTATATAATCCCCTACTTTAAATGGTCTAAGTAATAATATTATAAAACCACCTGCAAAGTTAGATAAACTGCCTTGAAGGGCTAAACCTATGGCAACCCCACCAGAAGCTACAATCGCTGCAAGACCTGTCAATTTAACATCCCAATAGCCAAGAATTCCTATAAATAATATAACTTTTAACACACCTGCTGTTAATGACTGTATGAATCTTCTTAATGTTATATCAACATCTCTTTTTTCTAAAAATACTCCAAATTGTTTTACTACCTTTTTTATAATCTTTAATCCTATAGATATAACTATAAGACCTATTATAAGCTTTATTCCATATTCAGTAACCCATCCTATAAATTTTTCAATAAGTGTATCAAGTGGCATTTTACTCATTTGTTGTACCTTACTCGACACTTCTTTTGCTATTGCATCTGGATTTGTCATTTATAACCACCTCTTTTAAAACTTTCGACTTTTTACTCATACATATTACCTTATTTTTTGCAATATGTCTATATAATACAATTATTTCAAAAATATAACTATTTAAAATTATAGGTCCTTTTAATTAGCTATTGTAACTTTAACTCACATATTACCTAACTACAATATTTATCCACATTTTTAAAATATCATAATTTCCTTAAGCGTAAAAAAAGGTTGCCTAAGTTTAGACAACCTTTAAATATATTATAATTTATTTAGCATCAAAATGTCTTTGTAATAAACCTAAGAATGCTTTACCATGTCTTGCTTCATCTTTACACATTTCATGTACTGTATCATGTATAGCATCAAGTCCTAATTCTTTAGCTCTCTTAGCTATTTTTAATTTTCCTTCTGTTGCTCCGTACTCTGCATCTACTCTTGCTTTTAAGTTAGCTTTTGTATCAGCTACAACAACTTCTCCTAATAATTCTGCAAATTTAGCAGCATGTTCTGCTTCTTCAAATGCTATTCTCTTATAAGCTTCTGCAACTTCTGGATATCCTTCTCTATCAGCTTGTCTACTCATTGCTAAATACATTCCTACTTCTGTACATTCTCCAACAAAGTTTGCTCTAAGTCCTTCTAATATTTCTTCGTCTATACCTTTAGCAACCCCTATTCTATGCTCGTCAGCCCAAACCATTTCACCTTTCATTTCTTCAAACTTATCAGCTCCAACTCCACATACTGGACATTTCTCTGGTGCAGTTTCTCCTTCATGTATATATCCACATACTGTACAAACAAATTTTTTCATAATTTTATTCCTCCAAATTTATATAAATTTTATTTACTTTCTTTTAACATACTATATATATACCTCATATACATTGTTTTAAACATTTATTTGCATATTTTTTTATTTTTTAATCTATATTTTATAAATCCATATACTATAGTTATTATTAATAATAAAATAACCATTATATATGAGTATTTAGTAACTAAAGACATTACAAATTTTAAGTTATCTCCTAAAACATAACCTATACTTATTAATGAAGTATTCCAAATCCCTATTCCTATAGCAGAACACATCATAAATGTAAATATATTCATTTTTATAGACCCTGCTATTATTGACACAAATGTCCTAGCATAAGGTATTACTCTAGTTAAAATTACTGATAATTTATCATGCTTTTTTAACCAAATATAAGATGAGTTTATAATTGATTTGGTCTTTGGATACTTTTCACCTATAGTATCTATTAAAGGCTTTCCAAATTTAAATCCTAGAAAATAATTTAGCAAGGAACCTATAACCCCACCTAAAGTAGATACTACTATTACATTTACAAATCCAAAGTTATATTTATATGCAAACATACCTGCAATTGGAAGTACTACTTCACTAGGAAGAGGTACATTAGCATACTCTAGTGCTACTATTATAAATATACTTATAAGTCCATAATTCATCATAAAATGTTCTATTATATTTTTTAATTCCAATAATTTCACCTCTTTATATTTATATAGTAACAGTGATTAATATATAAAAAGACTACCTGTATAAGGCAGCCTTTATATTCTATATATTACTTAGCATCAAAATGTCTTTCTAATAAACCTAAGAATGCTTTACCATGTCTTGCTTCATCTTTACACATTTCATGTACTGTATCATGTATAGCATCAAGTCCTAATTCTTTAGCTCTCTTAGCTATTTTTAATTTTCCTTCTGTTGCTCCATACTCTGCATCTACTCTTGCTTTTAAGTTAGCTTTTGTATCAGCTACAACAACTTCTCCTAATAATTCTGCAAATTTAGCAGCATGTTCTGCTTCTTCAAATGCTATTCTCTTATAAGCTTCTGCAACTTCTGGATATCCTTCTCTATCAGCTTGTCTGCTCATTGCTAAATACATTCCTACTTCTGTGCATTCTCCAACAAAGTTTGCTCTAAGTCCTTCTAATATTTCTTCATCTATACCTTTAGCAACCCCTATTCTATGCTCGTCAGCCCAAACCATTTCACCTTTCATTTCTTCAAACTTATCAGCTCCAACTCCACATACTGGACATTTCTCTGGTGCAGTTTCTCCTTCATGTATATATCCACATACTGTACAAACAAATTTTTTCATAATTTTATTCCTCCAAATTTATATAAATTTTATTTAGTTTCTTTTTAACATACTATATATATACCTTTTGTTTTTTTATTTAAACATGTTATTTAAAATTTTTATGTTTTTTATACAATCTGTATATTTTATCTAAATAGTTTTAGTTATTTTTTACATTACTAAGAAAACATTTTTTTGATATTATTAAAATATAAAATGAAATTAAAATATAGTTGTTAAAAGGGGGAAATGGTAATGGCTAAGGTAATTTTAAAAAATATATGTAAATCATATTCAAATGGATTTAATGCAGTAAAAAATGTAAATATAGATATACAAGATAAGGAATTTGTAGTACTAGTTGGACCATCTGGCTGTGGTAAGTCTACTACGCTAAGAATGATAGCAGGCCTTGAAGAAATAAGTGATGGTGAACTTTATATAGGAGAAAATTTAGTAAATGATGTAGATCCTAAAGACAGAGATATAGCTATGGTTTTTCAAAACTATGCACTTTATCCTCACTTGACAGTATACGAAAATATGGCATTTGCTCTTAAACTTAGAAAATTGCCTAAGGATGAAATAGATAAAAAGGTTAGGGATGCAGCTAAAATATTAGACTTAGATCAATTATTAGATAGAAAACCAAAAGCACTTTCAGGTGGTCAAAGGCAAAGAGTTGCACTAGGGCGTGCTATAGTTCGAAACCCAAAAGTATTCTTAATGGATGAACCTTTGTCAAACTTAGATGCAAAACTTAGAACATCAATGAGAACAGAAATAACCAAACTTCATAAGTCTTTAGGTACTACATTTATATATGTGACACATGACCAAGTTGAAGCTATGACTATGGCAGATAGAATAGTTGTTATGAAAGATGGTATAGTTCAACAAATAGATACTCCACAAGAAATATACGATAAACCAAACAATATGTTCGTTGCGGGATTTATAGGCGCTCCACAAATGAACTTTATAAATGTTATTCTAACTGAAGTAAATGGAGAAATACATGCAAAAGCTGATGGTTTTGATATAGCATTAAATAAAGGTGAATCATCTAGTTTAATAGAAAAAGGATATATAGGTAAGGAAGTTGTTCTAGGTATAAGACCTGAAGATATACATATGGAAGATATATTTGTCGAAAATAGCTTAGATAGTACTTTTGAAGCTACTGTTGAACTTGGGGAACTTATGGGTGCTGAAATATATGCTTACTTAAAAACAGGTAATCAAAGTATAACTGCAAGATTTGATGGTAGGTATAGAGTTAAAATGGGAGATAAATTAAAACTTGCTATGGATAAACATAAAATACATATATTTGATAAAGAAACACAAGAAGCTATAAATAAATCTCTAGTTTATATATAAATATTTCTAAATTAATGATATATTTAAAGTAGGATGATTAATCATCTTACTTTTTTAATTGAAAACTTCAGGGGTGGTCTTCATGCAAAATTTGATACAATTTATAGAGGGAAAGACAAATAAAAAAATTAATTTTTTCGAGTATAATAATCAAAGTATTAGCAAAAACCAAAATGTAGTAACATTTAATGATAAAGCTTATGTTATAGAATTTATAGAAGATATAACTATAGATAATATAAAAGGTTATTTTTATATATTCTATCAACAAGACTGTGAACTAGATAATTTAAAGGGAATATTATATAACTTATATGATAATATAAAATTATTTTTATATGAAAATTTATTAATATTAAATTCAGATTATAAATTAGATATTAATTTTCATACACCAGAAATAATAGAATCAGAGACTTATAGAAATACTTATATTATTAATTTAGGTGAAATATATGATATAAATATATTTAAGTCTAGAGTATCTATTTTTAATGAAATACCTAAAGACTTCCTTATAAATAACACTTTTTTTAAAAACTACATAACTTTAAATGATTTAATAATATATAAATCTATATATTTTATAAAACACGACAGACCTTTTTACGATTTGATAGATTTTGAGTCTATAAAAACAATGGATATAAACTTGTTAAATACAGGAATATGCTTTATAGAAAATGATCAAAATATTTCTAAAACTTCATCATCATTATTTTTACATAGAAATACACTTATATATAGATTAGATAAAATTAAAGAAATACTAAATCTTGATTTGAAAAACTTTAAAGATGCTTTAATTTTTTATTTAACTATAAAATCTTATATAAATTTTAAATAATAATTTTTGCTTTAACTATTAACAGCTTAATATATTTAAGCTGTTTTTATTTTGCCTAATCTACTTATCACTAAATTACGAATATTTTTATCATATTTTTTATAAAATAAGATTAGCTATAACTTTAAACAAGGAGGATATTATGGGATTTTTAACTATATTTTTTACAGCATTTGCACTTTCAATGGATGCATTTGCCGTATCTCTTACAAAAGGTATGACTCTAAAGAATATAAATTTTTGGCTAGCTTCTAAAGTAGCTTTTTTCTTTGGATTATTTCAAGGCGGTATGCCTTTAATTGGTTATTTATTAGGTGTAAATTTTGAAAGCTATATAAAAGCATTTGATCACTGGATTGCTCTAATTTTACTAAGCTTTCTCGGTTTGAAAATGATTTTAGATGCAAAAGACAAACCTGAAGATACTACTTCATATTACATAAATAATAAAGATCTCATTATATTGTCAATTGCAACTAGCATAGATGCACTTGCTGTTGGAGTTAGTTTTTCCTTTTTAAGTGTAAATATAATTCCTATATCTATTACTATATCTTTAGTTACATTTATAGTATGTTTTTTAGGTGTTTTATTAGGAAAAAAAATTGGTAATTTATTCAAATCATCTGCTCAAATAATAGGAGGAGTATTACTTATTTTAATAGGTTTGAACATATTCAATAATCATACAGGTATTATAAATTTACTATTTTAATATATGTTACAATTTTTTAACTTTACTTTTTATTGTATAAATAATATAATATAAAATAGTTCTAAATCTAACCTTATTTAGTCAACATGGAGGTGTAAAGACGTGAAAAATATTTTTAAAATATATAAAAAAGACATAAAGGATATTTTTACAAACAAAGTATTGTTAGTAATAATACTAGGACTAACTGTCTTACCATCATTATATGCCTGGTTTAATATAAAGGCATCTTGGGATCCTTATGGTAGTACTAAAAATATATCAGTTGCTATAGTTAATAATGATAAAGGTACTGAAATAAGGGGTAAGGATATAAATGTTGGTGATGAATTAGTAAAAAAACTTAAAGAAAATGATAATTTAGGTTGGAAATTTGTAGATAAAGCTGACGCAATAAATGGAGTTAAAAAAGGTACATATTATGCCTCAGTTGAAATTCCAGAAAGCTTTTCTAAAGATTTAACTTCATTAACTTCTGATGAAGTCAAAAAAGGTAAGATAATATACACAGTTAATGAAAAAATAAACGCGATAGCCCCTAAAATTACAGATAAAGGTGCTTCAACTATACAAAATGAAGTTAATCAAACAGTAGTAAAAACTGTTAGTCAAATTATATTTGAAGTATCTAATAATTTAGGTATAGAACTTGAAAATCAGCTTCCAAAGCTATCTAATTTAGAAAGTGAACTTATAGATGTTCAAAGTAAATTTAAAGATATATATAAAACTGTAAATCTTGCTTCAGATGCTACAGATAAAGTACAAGATCTTGCTAAGGAATTAAAAAAAGATGTTCCTTTAATAACTTCTACTATATCTAATACTAAAAAGTTAGCATCAGATGTAAAAGTATTTTTACAAGATAGCAAAGGTAGCTTAGATAAAGTTGCTCCTGTAATAAAAGAAGATTTGCAAATAGTATCTAAAGTTTCATCAAGTGCTTCATCAAATATATCATCTATAATAGATGCGATAAATAACGGTGCTGATAATGTACCTCAACTTATAGATAGCTTATCATCAAAGCTTTCTACTTTATCAAGTACAAGTAATACAGTACTAGACTTTTTAAATAAACTAAATGCTATTAAACCAGGTGGGCCTCTAGAAAATGCTATATCATCTTTACAGTCTATAAATAATAGCTTAAATAATGCTACTAACGCTTTAAATGCTATAAAAGGACAGATTGCAAATGGAGAAAAACCATCTTTAGATAAGTTAAATAGTGTATTAAAGGTTGTAAATGATGTAAACCAAATTTCTACATCAATTTTAAATAATTTTGATTCAAAAATAATAAATCCTATAAATAACATATTTGAGGGAAGTTTCAATACTGCTAATGAAGTTATTAGTGTGTTAGATAAAGCTCAAGCAAAACTACCTCAAGTTGAGGATATACTAAATACTACGATATCATTATCAGATAGTGCGAAAGATAATATATCATTTATAAGAAAAAAACTACCTATAGCTAAATCAACAATTGATGAATTAGTTAATGCTATGAAAAAAATAAACTCAAGTGACGATGTTAATGAGTTAATATCATTACTAAAAAGCGATGCTATAAAGCGTGCTGAGTTCTTAAAGCAACCAGTAGAGCTAGTTACAGATAAATTATATCCAGTAGCTAACTACGGAGCTGGTATGACTCCATTTTATACAGTATTATCTTTATGGGTTGGTGTACTTTTACTAATGTCATTACTGTCTGCTAATGTACATGGAGATTACAAACCATTTGAGATATACTTTGGTAGAGGACTTACTTTCTTAACTATAGCTATAATACAAGCTTTTATCGTAAGTGCTGGTGATTTATATATTCTAAATGTTAAAGTTATTGATCCTTTATCATTTGTATTATTATCAATGTTTACAAGTATTGTATTTACAGCTATTGTATACTCATTGGTCTCTATATTTGGAAATGTAGGAAAAGCAATAGGTGTAATACTATTAGTTATACAAGTTGCTGCATCAGGAGGTACTTTCCCTATACAAGTTACTCCTCCATTTTTCCAATACGTAAACCCATTTTTACCATTTACTTATGCTATATCTGCTCTTAGAGAGACTGTAGGTGGTATTTACAAACCAGTATTGATAAAGGATATATATGTATTAATAGTATTCTTAATAATACCTATAATATTAACTATACTATTTAAAGGTATTATTAATAAATATACAAAACCTATAAGTGATAAATTTAATGAAAGTGACTTAACTGGACATTAAAATTTAATATAAAAGATTAATATATAAAAATATATATAAATCAAAAAAGTCTTCCTAAAATCTTTAGGAAGACTTTTTACTATATTAATATTTTATGTCATCGTAATGTATACCAACTCCAGGTCTATGCTTATTTTCTTCTCGTTCTTCATGTTCTCTTTCTTCTATTGCTTTATTTACATATCCTTCTAACTCTTCTTTACTTACATTTGTACAATTTTCTTCTATTATTCTATTTGAATTAAATTCATCTACTTTGGATTTTAAGTCATCGTCAAAACTATCCATGTCTTCATCACAACAATAAGCTCTGCTATCATAATCATCATAATAATAAGATTCATTTTTATAATCATTACAACAATTGAAATTTTTATTCATTCTTTTATTCTTAATAGCCTTATATGCAAAATAGCCCCCTAATCCAACTAAAACTCCTCCTGTATATACTAAGGCTTTTTTACTTTTTACGTTGACTTCATTTTTCATTTTACGTTTAACTAAGTACTTTACCATAGAACTTTTTCCTCCTTAAATGTCATATACTATATTAATAGTATTTGTATTATCTAATAAAAAATTCTTCTATTAAAAATAAAAAATAACCCTTAAATTAGGGTCATTTTTTTTTATATACATATATATAAGTTATAATTAAAGTTAATACTTCAGCAAACACAGCACTTAACCATACTCCATTTACACCTAAGAATATGGGAAGTATAGTTATACCTATTACAATTAGTATAATCCCTCTTGATAATGATATTGCATTAGATAATATCCTATGTTCCATGGATTGATAATATGCTCCATTAACTATATTTATCCCCATAAATATAAATGCTAAGAAGTAATATCTTATGGCATTCACAGTTATATCTACAATCTGACCTTTTTCACTTGTAAACACTCCTACTATAAATTGTGGAAATAATATACCTATAATATAGAAACTTAATCCAACAATTATAGAAGTCTTCAGACCTTTTTTTCTTACTCTCTTTACTCTATCTATCTTATTTGCACCATAATTTACACTTATTATAGGTTGCATAGCTTGTGATATCCCCGTAAATATAGCTGCTGCTACTAAAGATACATTTGCTATTATACTATATGCACTAACACCTATATTACCTACTATATTTAGTAATTTCAAGTTAAATATAAATATTACTATTCCAGATGATATTTCAACAATAAAGCTTGGTAAACCATTAAATAGTATCCTTGATATATCTTTTACATTGATTTTAAATTTTATAAATCTTAAGCTACATTTTTTAGATATAAAGTGAGTTAAAAGTATTAATAGGTTTATAAGTGATGCTATTGATGTAGCTAAACCAGCACCTTTTATACCCATATCAAAAATAAATATTAGTAAATAATCCAAAATAACATTAGATAAACCACTAGTTACAGTAGCTATCATAGCAAGTCTTGGATTATGATCATTTCTTATAAAAGCTGATGTAGTATGAGCTAAGATATAACTAAATGAAAATATTAAAACACCACTTAAATACTCTTTTACCATATATATATTACTTATATTAGCCCCTAGTATATACCCTATTTTCTCAGTAAATATTTTCCCTAAAGTAGATAATGTAATTCCTACTAAAATAGCTATTATAATAGATTTTGTAAATATCCTTTGTGACTCAACTATTTCTCCTTTTCCTCTACTTATACTTAAGGCTGTAGCCCCTCCCATACCAAACAAAAGCCCTAATCCATTAAATAGATTAAATATAGGTATACATATATTTAAAGCAGCTAATCCATCGCTTCCTATACCTTGTCCTATAAACATAGTATCTGCTAGTATACAGAACGATACTGCTAGCATACCCAAGACACTATTAATTAAATACTTATAAAATAACTTATTTATATCTGAATTTAAAAATACACTTTCTTTATCTTTCATTAACTTCTCCTCATACATATATTTATATATAGTATTTGCTATAATGAAAGTATATTATTCATATTAGTAAGCATTCTATAAGCTTATATTTAATATATAGATATGTTTTCTAATAAATAGTAAAAAAAATAATGACATAAAAATATGTCATTATTTTTTGTGTTTTATACTATTTTAAATGGATTTAAATCTATATTACTTTTTAAAACTTCTATATCATGTATATCATCTAAAAATCTCTTCATAACATCCTTAAATATATCTTCAGTTTCAAAGTGCCCACAATCTATTATACACATCCCCATGTCTATTGCATCTTGTGCATCATGATATTTAACATCTCCAGTTATTATAACTTCACAACCACTTCTTTGAGCTTTCTTAACCATATCAGCACCAGAACCTGTAACTAAAGCTATTTTACTTATAGTAGTATCTAAACTACCTACTACTCTAATATGTTTCATATTTAGCTTTTCTTTTATAGAATTACTTAAATCTTTTAAACTAATCTTTTCTTTTAACTTAGTAACTCTACCTAAACCAACTGAATTTCCTTTATTCTCTAGTTTATATAAATCATAAGCTACTTCTTCATAAGGATGAGCATTTATCATAGAGCTTAAGACTCCGCCTAATATTTTTTGAGGTACAATAGTTTCTATTTTTACCTCTTTAACACATTCTATCTCTCCTTTTGTTCCTATAAATGGATTTGTGCCCTCTAAAGGCATAAAGTTACCTTCTCCTCTTGATGTAAAACTACAGTGACTATAATTTCCTATATGACCTGCTCCTGCTTTTCCTAAAGCATTTTTAACCTTATCTATATGAGTCTCAGGAACATAAACTGCTAGCTTATATAATACTTCGTTATTTGTAACTTCTAATACCTTACAATCTTCAAATCCCATTAATTCCATGAAGTAATCATTTAAACCATCAAATGCTATATCAAAGTTTGTATGCATAGAATAAAGTGCTATATCATTTTTTATTAATTTATGTATAAGTCTTCCTTTTAAATCCGATGTATTTATTTTATTCATCTTTTTAAATATAAATGGATGATGAGTTATTATTAAGTCTATATTATTTTCTATAGCTTCATCTATAACTCTTTCATTTGCTTCTAGAACTACTAATACTTTTTTAATATCACTGTTAAAATCACCCACTAAAAGGCCTACATTGTCCCAGTCATAAGCTAAGTTTAATGGGTATTTAGCTTCTATATTTTTTATAAGACTTTTAAGTAACATAATATCATTCCCCTTATAAAGTTTTTAATTTTTCTAATTTAGATATATTAAGTCTACTATCTTCTATTTTCTCATCTATCCCTTTTCCACTTTTTCCTTCTAATTTATTAAGTATTGAAGTGTATGTATGTATTCTTTTATCTATAAACTCATTTAGTAATTCATCTTTATTTTCTATAAGTTTATTTCCTACTTCATAAAATATTTCATCTTCTACATTAGTATTTTTCCCAGTATATTTAGCCACTATTATTTCATATATTCTGAAATCTTCTCTAACTAAAACCTCATCTAATATCTCATATCCATTATTTAATAAATATTTTCTAAGTTCTTTTTGTGCTTGCATTGGTTGAAGTATAAATTTTTCAGTACTTTGTGCTACTTCTATATTAGCTTCTAGTAATTCACTTATAAGTATTCCACCCATACCTGCTATTATAACTTCATCAACTTCACCTTTCTTTAATACTTCTATACCTGAGCCTAATCTTAAATCAACTTTATCACTCAAATTATTATGTCTAACTTCTTTTCTTGCATTTTCAAGGGGTCCTTTATTAACATCTGCAAGTATTGCAAAATCTATGTATCCTTCATTTAATAAATGTACTGGTATATATCCATGATCTGTTCCTATATCAGCTATTTTTTTACCTTTAGTAACTAAAGATGCTATTTTTAATAATCTATCTGTTAACTTCATTTATGTAGTCCTTTCCTTATTTCTTATATGCAAAAAAACGCCTTATATAAAGGCGAGTTTTTGTATAGTCTAGTCTAAGTAGTCTTTTAATTTTTTAGATCTACTTGGGTGTCTTAATTTTCTTAAAGCCTTAGCTTCTATTTGTCTTATTCTTTCTCTTGTTACATCAAACTCTTTACCAACTTCTTCAAGAGTTCTTGCTCTTCCATCTTCAAGACCAAATCTTAATTTTAATACTTTTTGTTCTCTTTCATTTAAAGATCCTAAAACTTCTTCTATTTGTTCTTTAAGTAGTGAGTATGCTGCTGCTTCTGCTGGTGCTGGTGCTGCATCATCTTCTATGAAATCTCCTAAATGGCTATCTTCTTCTTCTCCTATTGGAGTTTCAAGAGATACTGGATCTTGAGCTATTTTCATTATTTCTCTTACTTTTTCTTCTGTCATATCCATTTCTTTAGCTATTTCTTCAGGCTTTGGATCTCTACCTAATTCTTGAAGAAGCTGTCTAGATACTCTTATTAATTTATTTATAGTCTCTACCATATGTACTGGTATTCTTATAGTTCTTGCTTGATCAGCTATAGCACGAGTTATAGCTTGTCTTATCCACCATGTTGCATAGGTACTAAATTTGAACCCTTTTTCATAGTCAAATTTTTCAACAGCTTTTATAAGACCTAAGTTACCTTCTTGTATTAAATCAAGGAAAAGCATACCTCTTCCTACATATCTTTTAGCTATACTTACAACTAGTCTTAAGTTTGCCTCAACTAGTCTTTGTTTAGCCATTTCGTCCCCTTCATTCATTCTTCTAGCTAATTCTACTTCTTCATGTGGCTTAAGTAAAGGTATCTTACCAATTTCTTTTAGATACATTCTAACAGGGTCGTCTATACTTATACCTTTAGGTAATGATAAATCTATAGCTTCTAATTCCATAGGTGTATCTTCTTTTGATAACTCTTCATCTACACCATCTTCTAGTACATCTATATCTAAATCATCATCTGATGAGAAATTAATATCGGCATTTTGAGGTTTACTTTCTATAACCTCTATACCTAAGTTTCCTAAAGTTTCATATAAATTTTCTATTTGATCTTTATCAAGTTCAGTTTCAGAGAAAGCTTCCATTATTTCCCCTAAAGTAAGAGATCCTTGCTTTTTACCTTTTTCAATTAATCCCTTAGCTGTTATTCTTTTTGATTCTTTTTTATTTGTTTTATTTTCCACACTCAGACCTCCCTTCATTAAAGCTTTTGTAGCATTCTTCTTATTTCCACGATTTTTAAAGCAATTTCCATAATCTTACCATCTACCTCTTTCGTGTCACTATTATTTTTATTTTTTTCAATTTCTTTTTGTTCTTTTAATAATCTATTCATTTTTTCATTAAGAGTATTTTTCTTTACATTCTTAATAATATCATCTACACCCTTGACATTATTCAAGCTCATATTATTCAATGATATATTTTCTATATCTTTAATGTATTCTTCGGATATGTTTAAACTTTTAATTTTGTCAATAGTTATTTTGTCCAATTCTTGATTTTTAATTATCCAATTTAAAATTTCTTTACTTTCATCTAATAAAAAATCATTGTCATTTACTTTTAGTACGATTATATCTCTTAGTTTTTTATCTTCTATCATTAATTTTATAAGATTTTTCTCAACAAACTTTTCTCCATTTGTTATAATCTTAGGTTTTTCTATTACAACTTCGTCTTTTTTTATATATTTACTTTTTTGGTATTTATTATTTCCATTTTTATTATAACTTTTTCCATATATTTCCCTTTTTATGGAATCTATACTTATTTGTATTAAATCACTTAAGTATTTAGTATAATAGTCAATTTCAACAGGACTTTTTACTTTTTTTATTATTTTAGATGCCTCTTTTGCAAATTTAACCTTATCTTCATCTTTATTTAGATTAAATTGTTTTTTTAGATTATTTATTCTAAATATTATTTGATTTATTGACTCATCTATTGCCTCTTGGTATCCTTTAACTCCATATTTTCTTATAAATTCATCTGGATCTTTGCAATCCTTTAAATTTAATACTTTAACATTTATATCTATATCACTTAATATTTCTATAGCCCTTAATGTAGCTTTTATACCTGCTTCGTCCGAATCATATGATATAATAACATTATCAGCATATCTTTTAATTAACATACCTTGTTCTTTAGTAAGTGCCGTACCTAACGTAGCTACTACATTTTTTATACCATATTGATAAAGAGATATTAAATCCATATATCCTTCAACTAATATCAAAGTCTTATTTTTTATTTCTTTCCTTGAGAAATTAAGGCCATATAAATTATACCTTTTATTAAACGTTATTGTATCTGGGGAATTTAAGTATTTAGGTAATGAATCATCAAGTACCCTACCTCCAAACCCTATAACATTTCCTCTATAATCAAATATGGGAAACATAACTCTATTTCTAAATTTATCATAAATTTTGTTACTTTCTTTTTTATGTGCTAATAGCCCACATTCTATAAGATCTTTGTTACTATAACCTTTTGATGTTAAATAGTCCATAAGTGAATTCCAAGATGCTAGTGAATACCCAAGTCCAAATTTTTTTATGATTTTGTTATCTAATCCTCTACTTCTTAGGTATGCATATCCACTATTTTTCTTAGTGTGTAGGTTAGAAAAATAAAATCTAGCCGCTTCTGTGTGTATATCTTGGAACTTTTTTATCTTTTCTAATTTTTTCTTAGATTCTTCATCCATATTAGTATTAATTTCAATTCCATACTTCTGAGCTAAAACTTTTACTGCATCAATAAAATCTAGATTTTCCATCTTCATAACGAAGTTAATTACATCTCCACCCTCTCCGCATCCAAAGCATTTATAAATTTGCTTAGATTCATTTACATAAAATGATGGTGTTTTCTCGCCATGAAAAGGACAAAGTCCCTTATAGTTTATCCCAGATGATTTAAGCTCTATATACTGGGATATTGTGCTTACTATGTCACATCTACTTTTAACTTCTTCTATTATATCTTTTATATCATTCATATTATCACCTTCTGGTGTAATTTTTTCTAACATTACTATTTTACATTATATTTTAAATTTGTCAAATCCTCATTATACACAATTCGACTTTTTTTGTTAACATCCTTCTTATTTTTTTATTTTTTTATTATTTAATTCTATCTATATATTTATTATACGTTATTTATCTACAATTTTAAAATATCACATATTTTTTGAATTAAATATGTCTTTTGCAGATTAAATCTATTCTTATATAATTTTTCCTATTTTAATATAAATACCCTTATTTTTTAATATTAATTAAATTAATTTTAGCAAAATAAAAAAAGAGGTAATTACCTCTTTTTTTATAAATTAATTGAATTCATTAAATCTTCAAATTCATTAAAGTGAAGTGACTGCATACCATCTGATAATGCATTTATAGGATCTGGGTGAACTTCTACCATTATACCATCAGCACCTGCTGCAAGAGATGCTATAGACATTGGTTTTACTAAATATCTTACTCCAGTTGCATGAGATGGATCAACTACAATAGGAAGACCTGTCTCCTTTTGTATTATAGGTACAGCTGCTAAATCTAATGTATTTCTAGTATAATCATTATATGTTCTAATTCCTCTTTCACACATGATTATTTTTTGATTTCCACCTATGGCAATATATTCTGCTGCTCCTATCCACTCACTTATAGTAGATGATAAACCTCTTTTTAACATAACAGGCTTATCTTGTTTACCTACTTCAGTAAGTAAACTAAAATTTTGCATGTTTCTAGATCCAATTTGAATTATATCAGCTACTTCATATAGTTTATCTAATTCTCTTGCATCCATAAGTTCAGTTATAACAGGCATTCCTGTTTCTTTCTTAACTGCTTTTAATATTTCTAATCCTTCTTCTTTTAATCCTTGGAATGAATTAGGAGATGTTCTAGGCTTATATGCTCCTCCTCTTAAAATATTTGCTCCTTTTGATTTAACAAATTTAGCTGTTTCTAAGAGTTGTTCATAACTTTCAATAGCACAAGGTCCTGCCATTACAAGCTTATTTTCCTTTACTATTAGCTTAGAGTTTTTATCCGTATTTATCTCAATCCTTATGTTGTCATCAAACAAATTTTTCTTCATCGCCTACGTACTCCTTTACTTGTTCTCTCTCCTCACAAGTTAGCGAATTTAAGTATTCCTCTATAGTTTTATTTTTAATTTTTAATTTTTTATTTAAATCCATAAGAGGGATAAGCACAAATGCTCTCTCACTTATTCTTGGATGAGGTATGTATAAATTTTCATCCTTCAATATTATATCATTGAAAAATAATATATCAATATCTATAGTTCTTGGTCCCCATCTTATAATTCTTTCTCTATTTAACTTTTGTTCTACCTCATGACAAAACTCAAGCAAGTCATATTCATTTAAACTTGTTTCTATTTCTAAGCACATATTTAAAAAATCTGCTTGGTCAGTATATCCCCAAGCCTTTGTTTCATATATCTTAGATTTTTTTAAAACTTTTATTTTACTGTTATTTTGTATTAATTCACAAGCAGAGTCTAAGTAATTAAGTCTATCCCCCATATTTGTTCCAAGACCCAGATATACTTTATTCATCTTTATTTCTCCTTATTTCAACGCCGAAATAGTCATATATTCCATTTACTGGAGCCTCTGGCTTTTTAACTCTAACCATTATGCCTTTAACTAAATCAAACTTCTCAAGTACTTCTTTAGCTATATTTTCTGCTACTGCTTCGATTAAATTAAATCTCTTATTTTCTACAATTTCTTTTACTACAACATATACATCAGCATAACTTACTGATTCATTCATATTATCACTTATTCCTGCTTTTTTTGTGTCTACATTTAATTCTATATCAATAAAAAACTTTTGACCTAATACACTTTCTTCCTTTAAAACACCATGATATCCATAAAAACCTAGGTTATTCATTAATATTTTATCCAATTTAATACCTACTTTCTATATATAGCATCAGCCATTTTTGCTGCCATTAAATTTTCCTTAACATCATGCACTCTTACTATAGAGATACCATCTCTAATACCTAAAACTGTAGTTGCTATAGTTCCTTCTAATCTTTCTTTTGGCTCTACATTTAATACATGTCCTATTACTGACTTTCTAGATGTTCCTAAAAGGATAGGATACCCTAATGAATTTAATTCATCAAGTCTTCTTAATACTTCTAAATTTTGTTCAACATTCTTTCCAAATCCAATACCTGGATCTAGTACTATTTTTTCTTTTTTTATGCCTGCATTAAGTCCTATTTTTATACTTTCTAATAAGGATTTTTTCATTTCTTCTATAATATCACCATCATAATTAGTACCATCTTGGTTATGCATTATACAAACGTGTGCATCATATTTTGCAATAGTACTTGCCATATCTTTATCCTTTTTTAGTCCCCATATATCATTTATCATTTCAACACCTAATTTTAAAGCTTCATCGGCAACCTTAGCTTTATATGTGTCTACTGATATGGGAACATTTACTTCTTTTTTTAATTCCTTTATAACTGGAATGATTCTTTTTATTTCTTCGTCAGCTTCAACATATTTATGACCTGGTCTTGTTGATTCTCCACCTAAGTCTATTATATCTACACCTTCTCTTACCATTTCTTTAGCACGATTTATAGCTTTATCTATATTATTAAAGTCACCGCCATCAGAAAAACTATCTGGTGTAACATTTAATATTCCCATTATATAAGTTCTCTTTGAGTAATCAAACATTTTTAATCTCCTATTACTTCATAGTTATTAAGCTCATAGCTTCTGCTCTAGCCGCTATGTCTTTTTCAAATATACCTCTTACTGCTGATGTTATAGTTTTTGAACCTGGTTTTTTAACACCTCTCATAGTCATACACATATGTTCAGCTTCAACAACAACTATAACTCCATAAGGTTCTAATTCTTGCATTATTATATCCGCTATTCCCTTAGTTATTCTTTCTTGTAATTGTGGTCTTTTAGCGAATGTTTCAACTACCCTTGCCAATTTTGAAAGACCTGTTAATTTACCGTCTTTAGGTATATATGCTATATGAGCCTTTCCAAAGAAAGGAACTATATGGTGTTCACAGCATGAATAAAAAGGTATATCTCTAACTAACACTAATTCTTCATGACTTTCATCTTGGAAAATTACTTTTAAATGCTCACTTGGGTCTTGATGAAGACCTGCAAATATTTCTTCATACATTCTAGCTACTCTATCTGGAGTTCCTATTAGCCCTTCTCTATTTGGATCTTCTCCTATAGCTTCTAATATGTCTCTTACAGCTTTTCTTATTTTATCTTTATCTACCTTGCTCATTGGTTTAGCCCCCTTGATTAGTAAGTTATTTTTATGTTTTTGCTTACTTTTATATTATTAAATGCGTAATTATGCACATTTAGTAAGTCTTCATATTTTTTTGTTTTTAGCGTTTGTTCAACTAAATTATATAGATTTATATCTTCTTTTTTTAGTGTACTAAGTAGTTTTTTATCTTTAGGTACCCACTTATTGTTTATAGTAAAATACCCAACTATTATATCTTTTAAATATAAATTCGTCAAAAACTCAAATTCAAAAAAATCTATTTTACTATTATTATTTATTCTATCTAGATTACCTTTTATTTGAGATTTTAAAAACTCTTTTTCGCTTTGTGAAAGTTTTTTAGGCCCTTCGCTTAGCTTTTTTTTACATATGCTTATTAAGTCTTTTGCTTCATCATTTAAATCGTATAATATTTTTGGATTTGACATTTCTTTTAAGAAAAAATACTCTCTTGAATCTATTAACTTATAAATACCTTCTTTTGAAAAAATATTTATATCAAATTCTAAGTTATCTATAGTTTTTATAATTCTAGTTTGAGTATTCCCCTTACTAACTATTACAAATATATCAAAATCATTTATAATCATACTACTATTTTCTATATCTATACTCTTAGAAGAACCTACTAAAAATACACTTTCTGTATTTTCATAACTTATAATTTTTTCTATTTCTTTAGTATATATGTCATAAACCCTATTTCCCATTTATTTCTCCTAATTTCTATTTATATATTTTATCTTTATATGCTTTTGTTATTTTATCAAATAATTCATTTCTATTATTGAATTTGATACCTTCTATCTCAATAACTTTCATCATTTCCATTATGCTATTTGTTATAAATACAAAGTCAAATTCTTTAATTTCATCTATGTTTATATTAGTTTCTAATAGTTGTATATTCAATTCGCCACAAATTTCTATAATCCTTCTTTTTACAGTTCCACTAAGTATAGGAAATTTATCACTTATAGTAAATATCTGTTTATCTTTAATGAAAAATATATTGCTCATAGAACATTCTAGTATGTTATCTTCTGCATCTAAAAATATACCATCATCATATCCATTTTCAGTAGCATAATTTTTAGTATATATATTTTCAAAGTAATTAGTAGTTTTATGTCTATGTATTATACTATCTCCTCTTCTTATAGGGGATATATTTAATCTAAATCCAACTTCATACATTTCTTTGTTATATAGTATATTTCTAACCGATATATTATATCCTTCATCGAATACTGTTAATCTTAAGGCTTTATTTTCAATATTATTCTCTTTAATATATTTTAATATTTCTTCTTTGTAAAATTCTTTATCATTATTAATTAAAATGTTTAACTCACTAAGTGAGTTAAACATTCTATCTATATGTATATCTATATCTATTGGGCTTTTATCTACTTTTATAGTTTCAAAAACCCCTATTCCAAATTTAGCTAAACTGCTAGAAAAATTCACATTATTCTTCATAATAGCCTCTTAATGCTTTCATTATAGATTTTGCTTTATCTAATGTTTCTTGGTATTCATCTTCTGGATTTGAATCCCAAGTCATACCTCCTCCAACTTGGAAGTATACTTTCTTATCTTGTTTTATAATAGTTCTTATTGCTATATTTAAATCCATATCACCATTAAAACCTATATAACCTATAGAACCTGTATATATATTTCTTTGAGTAGGTTCTAATTCATCTATAATTTCCATAGCTCGAATTTTAGGTGCTCCTGTTATAGATCCTCCAGGGAATGTTGCTTTTATAACATCCACACAACTTCTGTTATCATCTAGCTCTCCAACTACTGTTGAAACTAAATGATTTACATTTGCATATGGTTCTATTATAAATAATTCAGGTACCTTTACCGTTCCTATTTTAGATATTCTTCCTATATCATTTCTTTCTAAATCTACTATCATAAGCAGCTCTGCTCTATCTTTTTCACTATTTCTAAGTTCTTCTTGTAATCTTAAATCTTCCTCTTTTGTTGTTCCTCTTGGTCTAGTTCCCTTTATAGGTCTAGTTTCAACTTTTTTATCTATACATTTTATAAATCTTTCTGGAGAGTTAGATAATACATTAGTATCTTCAAAGTTTAAAAAAGCTCCAAATGGTGCTGGACTTATATTTCTTAAATCTCTGTAAAGTTCATAACTAGAAAGTGTAGTTTCTCCTTCAAACCTTTGAGTAAGATTTGCTTGGTATATATCACCTTGTTTTATGTAATCTTGTACTTTTCTAACTGAATTCATAAATTCTTCTTTAGTAAAGTTTGATTTAAGTTTTATAGGATTAACTTCTATTTTTTCATAACATATAGTGTCTATTCCCTTTTTAGTAGCTTCACCAATTCTTTTTTCTATATCAAGGGCTATTTTTCCCTCTTCCTTTTCATTTAAATTTGGTGTGGCTATATATGTCTTTTCTTCTAAGTGATCTATGACTATAACCCAATTGTATAAGCCAAAATATAAATCATAAACATTTGTATCATCTTTTGCAGTCCTAGGCAATTTTTCCATATAATTTCCTAAATCATAAGATAAATATCCAACTGCTCCGCCAATAAAAGGAAGGTGTGTATTATTTTCAACTTTATATTTATTTAATTCTTCTTGTAGATTATCTAGTGGGTTATTCTCTGTATTTTTATATTTAATAATCTTAAATGGGTTACTACTTATAAATGAATATCTACCTAGTTTATTAGGGTCCATTGCACTATCTAATATAAAACTATTACTATCATCTTTAAATATAGTAAATATTTCAAATGAGTTTAATTTAGTATCTATTAATTTTATCATTATGCTTGTCCCCCTAATCTAGCTTCGTTTATAAAGTTCTTAAGTATGTCATGCCCTTGTTCTGATAAAATAGCTTCTGGGTGAAACTGTACCCCTTCTATTAGATATTTTTTATGTCTAATTCCCATTATCTCATTTTCATTTGTGATTGCAGTTACTTCTAGTTCTTCTGGAAGATTTTTTGTATCAACTACTAAAGAATGATATCTAGTTACATTTAAAGGATTATTAAGACCTTTAAATACTCCTTTATTTGCGTGGTTTATGCTATGTACTTTTCCATGTACTGGCTTTATAGCTTTTATAACATTAGCACCAAATGCATATCCTATAGTTTGATGACCTAAACAAATACCTAGTATTGGCTTTTTACCTTTAAAATAATTTACAACATCAATACATACTCCTGCTTCATTTGGTGAACATGGTCCTGGTGATAAAACTATAATCTCTGGATTTATTCTTTCTATTTCTTCTATCGTTACTTCATCATTTCTTTTAATTATGATTTCTTCACCTAGTTCACCTATATATTGTACTAAGTTATATACAAAAGAATCATAATTATCAATCATAAGAATCATATCTATTGCCCTCCCCTAAATACTACTTTTTATTATGTTTATTCTCTTTAAGTATCTCCTATATACAATATTAATTATATATTTTTATAGAAATCTATGTCAATATAGTCATCTTTGGTCTAATTTTTTATATTTATTTATATAAAAAAAGAGAAGCTATAAACTTCTCTTTACTACTTTATATCCACTATTATAATATTTTTCTTTTTTACCTTTTTGTTTTCTAGCCTCTATTAATTCTTTAATATGATTTATATAATCATCGTCATCTGAAATTCTAACAAGACTAGATAAATAATATACATCTGTGCTTTTAGGTATTTTTTTATTTATAACCAAATCTATTGCCGTTTTTGCTGCTTCAAAATGTTTCAAATGTGTGTGACCTTCTTGAAAATCCTTTTTAGTATTATATACAACATACCCTTCTTTTACTTGAAATATTATAAAACCTTTTTTTTCATATATTTTATTATACATATATTAAATCAATCCTTTTCAAGATAGTCTTTAATATATGTATATTATCTCTTTAGTCAATTGTTTCGTTTTTTTATTATTTTTACATTATTTTTAAATTATTTTTTAGATATATCTTAATAGTAAAGTGTATATATTATAAATTATTGCTATATATTATTATTTCATATATATTAGCTATTTTCTATCATTTCTGATACAGTTACAAATTTATATCCTTTTTCTATCATCTTAGGTATTAGTATATCTAGAGCTTCTACAGTGTTATTAGTTGCGTAATCATGTAGTAATACTATATCTCCATTTTTTACATTGTTTATTATTGTATCTGCTATTTTATATGCTTTAGGATTTTGCCAATCTCTTGCGTCAACAGTTGTCCAAAGTACTATTTTATATTTATATTTACTTGCTATTTGACCTAAAGTTTTTTGATTATAACTTCCGTATGGTGGCCTAAATAAAGTAGGCTTTACCCCTACAACCTCTTTAATTATTTTTTCACATTTTACTATTTCATCTTCTAATTGTTGTTGACTTAAATTACTTATATCTGGATGATTAAATGTATGATTTCCAATCTCATGTCCTTCTTCTTTAGCTCTAATAATAGGCTTTGGATACCAATTAACATGTTTTCCTGCTACAAAGAATGTTGCTTTAACATTATATTTTTTTAATACATCTAACACTTCATTGGTTTCTTTTGGATGTGGACCGTCATCAAAAGTAAGCGCTATTAATTTTTTATCTCTTGAACCATTTTTTATAAATACTTTATCATTACAACTTACTGGATTTTTTAAACTAGCAATTAGCATTATACTTATTGCTATTGTCATAACTTTTATTATGCTATGCTTCATATTATGTCTTCCTTTCAGATTATATTATCTATAAAAGTTTTGAGTGTAATAAATATTATAATCTCCTCCAAATTCAACTCCTACTCCTATACTATTATAATTACCTAAAATATTTTTTCTATGTCCTTTAGAATTCATTAATGCTTCATGAGCATATATTGCACTAGTTTGACCTGCTGCAATATTTTCTCCTGCACTTATATATTTAATACCTTCTTCATTCATCCTATCAAAGGGTGTTTCATTTTCTTTATTAATATGATCAAAGTAGTTTTTATCTACCATATCTAAGCTATGTTTTTTTGAACTCGTAGTAGCCATTTCACTGTATTTTAACTTATTTAATCCATTTTTTGCTCTCACGCTATTAGTTAAATCTATAACTTGCATTTCAAAACTCTTTTTTAATTTTTCGCTTGGGCTTGCATATATAGATTTCATATCACTTTCATTTTTAGAATCTATAACTTGATATGAACATATTTTATATTCATCATGTATATCATAAAAGAATGTTATATATTTATTATTTATCTCTATTATGTCATATTGACCTTCCGAACTAATAATATATTTAATATTTCCTTTTTTCTTATATTCTATAGGTGTATACAACTTCCTTACATCATCTCTTTTATCACCTATATTTATATTTTCTGTTTCACATGAATTTAATGAATTACTATATATTCCTTTGACAACTTCATCTTCAATACCTACCATAAAAAAATTATTATAATCATTATTATATATATACCAATTAAATCCATATTCACTTTCATCTATTCTATCTGGTTGACCAAATAACGATAATAATTTTTCTTTACGCTCTCCAATTTTTATATTATAAATGTCTTTTGTATTACTAATATTTATAGACTTATTATTAACATTATTATTTGCATCTATCTCTTTTTTGCTATTATCTATATTTAAATTAAAAAGTAATAAGCTTGTTATTACTCCTCCTATTAATAATATACTTTTCAATGTATCACTCTCCCATACAGTTTATATTAGGATGATAGACATCTTTAAAATTATCATACATAATATATACTATATGTGATAATTTTAATAAAAAAATAACCTAGCGTTAAATAACGCAGGTTATTTTATATAAGAAAATATTTCATCCAGTGTTCTATTACATATTGATGGTTTATCAAATTTCCAAGTGCCTTCATATACCAATTCATCATCTATATAAAATATTCCAACACCATGCTTTTTCCCATGTGCAAATTCACCTTCATATCTTTTTCCATTTGGCCATATATAGGTTCCTTTACCATGAGCTAAATTATTTTTCCATTCTCCTTTATATATAAGTTCTTTTTCATGATCATAGCACTCGCCAATACCCTCCATTTTATTGTATTTAAACTCTCCAAAATATATACATCCATCACTCCATGTATATACTCCTACACCATGTCTTTTCCCACTACACCACTCACCTATATATTCATTACCATTACTATATACCATTTTTCCTATTCCGCTCATTAAATCTTCTTTAAACTCACCTATATACATATTTCCATTTGTAAATATGCATTCTCCATTTCCATCTTTCATATTATCTTTAAACTCACCACTATATTCTATTCCTTCTAAAAATGTGTATATTCCTTTTCCACTCATCTTGCCATCTATAACTGTTCCTATATATACATCTCCATTTGAAAAATTGTATACTTTACTAGCTGGTCTTCTTTGTTTTATATCACTTTCAATTGTATTCTCTTCTTCTATTGCTTTAACTTCTTCTTCAGTAGCAACTTCTTTTTTCTTTGTCTTTAACTTTTGTATAAATTTAACTTCTCTTTTTATATTATTTATAAACTTTACATACTGATTATATATATCAAAATATTCATTAGATAAACTCATATTATGTTTCTCCTATCAAATCTAAATTTATTATAGTCTAAACTTATTATATATTATAAATTATATACTTTTCTATATATTTTTAAATATAATAGATTTACATGAAATAAGATATGTTAATAAATTTATGTCATTAAAAAAGGATATATCTATTTGATATACCCCTTTTTATAACTAATTTGTGCCATTCTAATTCACCAAATCCAAATACGTTTATATTTAACTGTAGAGTTAAGTATATTTAATCAATCTCATCTATATTTTAGTTATATTTATTTTTAATTTTATAAGTACTTTTCTTTAAATCCTCTACCCTTAACCTCACTTACATCATTTACAGATATAAATGATTTTTTATCGTATTTTAAAGCAATTTCCTTTATTTTAGGTATCTCATTTGATGATACTATGCAATATATAAGTTTTTTCTTCTCATGAGTATATGCACCTTCAGCTTCTAAGAAAGTTACACCTCTATGAAGTTCACTCATTATCTCTTTTGCTATACTATTGCTTTCTCTAGATACAACCATAACTGACTTTTGATAATTCATAGCATCTTTCACAAAATTCATACAGTATGCACTTATAAACATACCTATTAATGTGTATAATGCTAAATCCATTCCAAATAATACTCCACCTATAGATACTATTAGTATATTTATAGATAGTGTTGTATCTTTCATGGGAATATTTTTCTTAAATTTCAATATTGCAGCTAATATATCTGTACCACCTTGTGATGATTTTGTTCTAAATACAATACCACTTCCAATTCCTGATAATATCCCTCCATAAACACTTTGAAGTAATACATCATTTATAGGTATATATTGAGCTATATCTTGAGTTATACCTAGTAAAAAAGAAAATATCATCATGTTTATTAAACTAGATATACAAAATTCTTTTTCTAAGTATATAAACCCTAATATAAATATAGGTATATTTATTAAAAATGTTAAAAGACCTATGTTTATTCCAGTTAAGTAATTTATAGCTGTAGAGGCACCTGGTACTCCCCCACTTAATAGATGCGCTGGTCTTAAAAAACCATTGACACCTATACATGCTACAAGCATTCCACCTATTACCACTAAATATCTTAAAAAAGCATTATCTTCTAAAGTGGTGTTAACTTTGCTCATTTTGTTCTCCCTTCAATTCGACCTAAACAAATCACCTAATAAATCAATAGGTAATTTAAATTATGCTTCTCTTTATTCATTGCACATGATATATTATATTATTTTTTTTTAATATGTCTAGTTAATTTTTTTTACCTATTTTACTTTTTTTTAACTTTTGAATAATTATAAAATTATTTAGCAATAAAAGATTTAAACGAATAATTTCTTGCATAATATATAAATACTGAACAATTTAATTCACAATAAAAGGCAAGAAACATATTTTGTTCCTTGCCTTTTATTGTGTAATATATACTTTTTAATTTGAAAATATTTTATTTTAACCTTCATTTTTTGATATTTTAGTATATATATTTTCATTTATAAGAAAAAACTTTTTATATCATATTGATTATTATAGGTATTAATATGACTGTAATTATCCCAGATATACCTATAGATAATCCACTCATAGCACCTTCTATTTCTCCTAATTCTAAAGCCTTTGATGTTCCAAGTGCATGTGCTGATGTTCCAAGTGCTATTCCTTTTGCTACAGGATGTTTTATTCTTCCAAGCTTAAATACAAGCTCTGCCATTATAGCACCAAGTATACCTGTAAATATTATTGCCACTACAGTTATAGACTCTATACCATTTATAGTATTAGTAAGAGATAATCCCATAGGTGTCGTTATAGATTTAGGTATTAAAGAATTTATTATACTAATATCTGCATCTGTAAAACCAGCTATTATCTTTATAGAAATAAATGATACTACTACACCTGTAGTTATACCTACTAATATTTCTAGTATATGTTTTTTAAATAAGTCAAATTGCTTATATAATGGTACTGCTAATATAACCGTTACAGGACCTAAAAAGTAATTTATACTATCTGCACCTTTTTTATAACTTTCATATGGTATCTTAGTTATATTTAAAAATAATATAATTCCAACTATTGCAATTAAAAGTGGATTCATTAAAGCACTTTTAGTTTTCCTTTGTATATAAAGTCCTATGTTAAAAAATATTATAGTTATTACTATCCCAAATATAGGTGTGTTTAAAACATTATACATGACTAATTCTCCTTAACTTTATTTTTAATCATCTTTTCTACTACTATTCCAGTTATGTACATAACTAAAATAGTACTAAAAAATATAGTTATTAGTAATACAAATACATTTTTTTCAATAAGACCTAACGATCTTATAAGTGAAACCCCTGCCGGTATGAAAAATAAAGCCATATTATCTAGCAATAGATTACCTATATCTTCAAGCTTGTCCACTTTTATTATATTGGCTTTTAAAAGTATAAATAGTAATATCATACCAACTATACTACCCGGTACAATTACTATATTTTGTATGAATGAGCTTATGTACTCACCTAAAGCCCATACACCTAGTATTAATACTAATTGATTAAATAATTTCATTTTTGCCTCCTTTAATTCTGACTAAATCTTTAATGAAATTGTAAAGGGAGTTACAATACTCCCCCCGTATAATACTTTATCATATTTTTAGATATTTTCAAATTTATAATAGTAATTTTCCATACTTATCTATATAATTGTTATTTTTTCCATTTATTATTTCAGAGTATCCATCTTTAAAATCAGATAGAGATTCATATATTGGAAGTATCTCTATATCACCACTTTTATTTATAAATCCCCATTTCCCACATTTATTATTATTTATTCCTCTTATGAGTGAGTTAGTATCTATATTAAACCTACCTAACCCTTCTTTAAAGCTACAAGCATAGTCAAATATAGCATCTATAACTACATCACCATTTTTGTTTATATATCCCCATTTTTCATTTATACATACAGCTGCTAATCCTTCGCTAAATGGCTTTGCTTTATCAAACTTAAAATCAATCTTTAATTTCCCATATTTATCTATATATCCCCATTTATTATTATTTCTAACAGCTGCTAATCCTTCACTAAAGTCTGTTGCTATTTCATATGTAGGTTTTATTATAAACTCCCCTTTTCTATTTATATAGCCATACTTATTTTTATATTCTACTAATGAAGTATTATCTTTAAATTGATTTGCATAAGTATATTTTGGAGCTATAATCACTTCTCCATTAGAGTTTATATACCCCCACCTCTTATTTATTTTTATATTAGCTAAACCTTCACTAAAATCACCCGCACATTCATATTTAAAATCTATGGCTAAATCTAAATTTTTATCTAAATATCCATATTTATTGTAGGCTTTGGCTCTAGATAATCCTTCATTAAAATCAGATATACTATCTATGTGTAAATAGACTTTAGTATTTCCTAATTTATCTATATACCCAAATATCCACCTATTGATTCCTCTTATTTTTTTTATATATGTAATGACACTATATCCATCTTTTAGTCGCTCTGATACATACTTGAATTTAGGCCTTACAATAACATTGCCTTCTTTATCTACAAATCCATATTTTCCATCCCTAAGTATCGGGAGAAAAAGCTCTTTATTATCCATACTTATCCTCCTCGCTAAAACTTAATATCCCCTTCTATAAGTTTATTTAAAGGTAGTATTATATATGATTGTGATTTGTAAGATAATAAAAAATAAAACTACCTATTGGTAGTTTTATTTTTCTTTTAATATATCATTAACTTTTGAATTGTTATACATACTATCTGGTACTTCATTTTTTAGCCCATAGAATGTGTTTTTTGCATTTTTTAAGTCACCCATTTTATAATAAAGCATTCCTAATTGGTAAAATGCATCATCATAATATTGATCATTCTTTGTATAAGTATTTATATATTTTTTATAATATTTTACAGCTTCATCATCATTACCTATCTTTTCATTTAATAATGCTAACTGGTATACAGCTTCTGATATATATTTCTTACTTTTTCCTTGAGATACAATATATTCGAAGTTTTTTATAGCCTCTTTATAATTTTTATCCTTAGACTCATCAACTGCTTTATTATATAAAGTTTCCTCATCAGAAACTATAACTTGTGTATCTTCTTTTTTATTTTCGCTTTTTGCATTATCTAATTCTTTTTCTTTCTCTTTTATTTCTTGTTCTTTTTCATTTAGTTTTTTATCAGCTTTATCTAGTTCTTGCTCGTGATTACTTAATTTCTCATTTAATTTATCAATTTTATTTTTGCTATACATATGATATGCACCTAATGCCAAAAGTAAACATACTCCAAATATTAAAAATGGCTTACTATTCTTAGACTTTTTCTTAGGCTTAATATCTTCTTTTTTCTCTTCTTTATCTTCCTTCTTATTTTCAAACAAAGGATTATCTTTATCTACTTCTCTTAATCTACTTAGATAATGTTCTCTCTTTTTAACGTTACCTATCTTATCATATATTAAAGAAAGTATTATATATGGCTCTATTAAATCTGGGTCATCATCTATCATATTTTCAAGTATATGTATTGATTCTTGATTCATCTCCTCATTAATAAATCTTATAGAGTGATTATATCTACCTAAGAATACTTTAAATTCATCAGATGATAACATATCTACATACTTTCTAGATAGTTCATTGTTACCATAACACATAGCAGTGTAAAAACTTTCAAAAGCCTTAGCAAAATCACATTTTAATAGAGTAAGTAATCCTTTTAAATTAAGTATATCTACATCTTTTGGATTTATCTCTATAGCTTTTTCTATTAATTCATAAGCACTAGTTAAATATCCCTTTAAAGATAAATCAAGTGCATTATTATACCTTTTATATGATTCTAACTTTAATTCTTTTGAAGTATCTTCTGAATTACTCTTTAGTGTATTTTGTAAGTTTAATATTGTTTCTTCTTTATAGTTATTAGTTACATAACTTTGCTTTAATGCCTTTAATGTCTCATTCGTTTCTTCTTCATCTATATTAAAAAATGTCAAATCACTTTTGTTATCTTCAACTAAAGATATATCTAAAATTTTTCTAGGCATTTGCTTTATATCTTTTTTGATAATTTTACCTAAAATCATATTCTCCTCCTAATTTAAATATATATTCTAAGATAACACATTTAACACTACAAGTCAAAGATATACATATTTTCATATTTTTAGGCAAATTATTATAAAAAAAGATAACCTACGTTATAGGCTATCTTTTTTTAACTAATATTATAATCTTTCTTAAGATACACTTGGTGTGTCTGGATTAGGATTTTGTTCTGGTGGTGGTGTTAAAGCTTCTGGTTGTACAGGTTTTTGTTCTTGTTGATTTGGTTTTTCTGGTCTTACAGGTTTTTGTTCTGGTGTTTTAACCTCCATAGTTCCAACAGCGATAACACCTTGCTTTTTAGGATAATATGATGTATATACTTTTTCTTTTTTTAGCACTTCTCCATTACTATTCTTATATACTCTGTAAGTTGATACTGTATATGCATTTCTTGCTTTTTCTAATTGTTTTTCTTTCCCTTTTGGAAGAGTTGGATCATCGACTCTTTTTATAGGAGCTTGAGATACTCCATCTATGTTAGTTAATATATCTACATTTTGCTTATCTGATTTACTACCATAGATTTGGCATATAACTCTATTTCCTGATACATAATTTTTTAAATATATAGGCTGCTTTAAGTTATTTTTAAATACAAAGTCTATTCCTCCATCAGTTACAGTTGCATCTCTCCCTTTTGCTACATATGTAGATGGTATAGAATGATTTTTAAGTTCTACAATTTCTAATCCTGAATATAACACCGTATTATATAGTGTAGATGATACCTGACAAACTCCACCTCCTACACCTTCTTGTACTACTCCTTGTACTATAACTGGTGCATTTTTATAACCATTTGATACAGTTCTCATTAAAGTATTTTCATTGTATGAAAATGTCTCACCAGGCATTAGCAATTTATCACTAGTTCTACTTGCTGCTAATCTTATATTAGTTGTTCTACCAGCTACTGATGAATCAAATTTGGTAGAATAGCTAGCTAATAATGTATCTATATGTTGTATATCCTCTTTTTTTACATTCTGATTAGTAACTTTTACTGCTAAATCTTCTTTTTTATTGCCTTTTTTAAGTTGACTAATTATATTTTCTACACTCTTATTTACATCAACTTCTTGTCCTTTATGTCCTGATAATACCTCTACTTTCGAGTTATTTATATCTAATTTTGCATCTTCCATATCAATATTTATATCCTTAGATATATCTTTAACGCATTTTATTAATTTCTCTTTATTATAGTCTATTTTAAGCTCAATGTTATTTTTTGCTCCGAAATTTGCTTTTATAGTTTTTTTAATATTATCTATCATAGAATCTTCTCTATTTATAGATAGTGCCTCATTAATAGTCTCGTCTAAACTATATTTTAAATCTATATCTTTACTATTTATTTTCCATAACTTATCTGAATATGAAATGTATATTTGTTTTATGTCATATTTTTTATTTAGTACATCTTTAGCTTCTTCTCTTGTCATATTTCCTATTGATATGCTGTTAACATATGTGTTTTTAAGTATTTTATTTCCGTTTATTTGAAAACTTATAAAACCTATAAAAACAATTATCCCCAATAATATTACACCCGCTGCAGCGTATACATATTTTTTTACATCTTTCATGTCTTACTCTCCTCAATCTCCCATTTTTCTCACATATTATTACTTAGCTATAAGGTTTATATATCCTCTTTTATATTTCAATATTTTAAAAAAAGTGTGTTAAAAAACACACTTTTAATATTCTTTAATCTCTTTTTGAGAAATTATATAAACTTTTTCACTATACATATTTATCATAAAAGCTTCTTTAGGTCTAAAGAATCCTTTATTTACAATTTCATAGTAATATAAGCCTTCATTTCCCTTTAATATATTTTCTAATCCTTTTTCATCTTCTACATATCTGTCAGCTTTATTTTTAGATACTTCATATATTTCTTTGTACTTTTCGTCATTTTTTTCTAATTTATTTTGAAGTATAAATTTAGCTTTTTCTTCACTTATTGCAAATTGTACTTTTCCTGAATTATCATATCTAAAATACCCATTACAGTAAGTGTTTTTGTAATCTTTATTACTATCCTTATATGAATATATTTCCTTTGTCTTCGCATTTACTAGTATTTCATCGGTTAACATTCCATACTCTAACACTTCAACACAATAATATTTTTCACCATCTATCATTTGGTAGTAAGAATTTATAGATAGGCTATTTTTAGATATGTTTCCTTTTTTAGATATTAAATTAATAATATCATCTGCTGATAATGTGTATATTGATAATTTTTCCTTATACTTTTTCTCTAAATTTAGTATATTTTCATCATCTGGATAATATTTTTTTACATACTCTATGTATCTTAATGCACTTTCATAGTCTCCATCTTTGTTACTTTCATCAGCCTTTTCTATATAATCATCATACATAAGGTCTATACATTCATCTTTTTCTTTTTGTGCTTTTTTATAATATTTATCATCTTTGTCTAGTACTTTATCATAATCTTGTATTGCTTCATAATACATGTGGTTTTCTTTGTTTTCATTTGCTTTTTCATACACCAATCTAGATTCATGTATTTGTTCTATATTACTTTTATATCCATCTAATTCATTTGAAATTCCATTTAGAGTAGATGCCATACTTATATAAGATAAAGCTGTATCATAATCTGTATTTTCTTCCTTATACATATCAGATACTCTTTGAGATTGTTCTATTATACGACCTACATCTACCTCAATATTTTCTATTGCATTTATGGTATTTATCATACCTACATATTGTTCCTTTGTAATTTCTTTATTTACGTATTTATCTCCACTTTCAAGAAGTAATTTATTTATCTTTTTAGATAATGTTTTATCAATTCTTTTCATTTTAGAATCAGAAAATTTCTTTTCGTAGTTAGAGTAATTGTCAATAGCTATATTGTATCTACGATTTTCTATATTTTCCAATAATGTATCAACCTCTTTTTGTACGCTTAATTCATCACTACTTATGAAAAATACTATAACTAATACTATTACACCTAATACTGATAATGAAATTGTGATTATATTTTTTTTATATATATCTATAAAATCTACACATTTATAAAATAATTCTTTAAAATTCATTATCGTTTCCTTTCCTATTTAGTTTTTATGTAAATATCATTATTTATTATATCATATATGTATATCTTTAACCATATTTTATATTATTAGTAAATATATGTATTTTAATTGTTTATAAATAAAAATAAGTCAATATAATGTCTATAAAACTTTTTAAATACATAATATTGACTTATTTTTTTATTTATATTAAAAACACAATGCTTATATCATCCTGACTTTTTTGCTTGCTTAACTTACTTAGTCGCTGTTTGTAAGTTCTTTTTAGAACTTCCCTAGAAAATACACTCTTATTGTACATATATATTGTATCATTAAGGCTTTTGTACAATTCATTTTTATTGTCAAAAGACTGCTCATATCCATCTGTAAATATAATAATATTTTCTTTGTATTTATTTATTTCATCATCTATATAATACATAATATTTTTATATGAATCTATTCTTCCTAAAGAATCAACTGTATCACTTTTTCTAGTTTCTAATACTTCTTTAAACTCAGTATCATCTTTTATTATAATATTTCCATCTCCTATTTTTAAATATAGCCTAAATCTATTAGTTACCAACACTGCTATTAATGTTGTAGAATATTTTATATATTCTGTTTTAAAAACTAATGGATGAAATCTTTCAAAATCTAACTTAACTAAATCCATCCATTTTGATTGAATTTCCATTTGTATTTTTTTTTTCTTCTAGCATATTAATTAAATCTTTTGTATCTAAATCTGCCAAATCTTTAAGCATGCCTACTGCAATATTACAAGCTATTTTAGCTCCTCTATCACTATATTTGAAAAAATCATTACTATGACCATCAGACACAGCAAAAACTATTCCTTTATCAAAAAAATCGAAATCTAAATAATCTTGAGATTTCGATTTTTTTAATATATTTTTATAACCAGTTACCATTTCTGAAAATATATTGTATTCCATAAGCAACCTCTCCTATAATTGTTCTTAATTATCTTTTATTATAGGTTTTATATATTTATAACTAAAATTTTATTTTCTTAAATAAAATTTTAACTTTATTTAAGTGACTTTATCTATTACCGAAAAGTTCTTTTTTGCTACCGTGTAAAGTGGTATCATTACTTTTTAACCTATTACTATAAATTCAATAATTATGCATAATTTATAAATAGATATAATAATTAATAAGCAAAAAAGACACCATAGTTTATTTTATTGTGCCTTTTTAAATCATTTTAATATTAAGATATTTTTCTTTTTGCTTTAACAACTTCTTTTGTATTTCCTCTTTTAATATTTTTACTCTTGCTAACTTTAGTCTTTTGTATATGTTTTTTATTTTTAAATATTCTATTGTAGTCTACAACTACTAACATAACTGTTAAACATAAAGTTAATCCTGTAAATAACATAAAGTAATATTCTAACCCTATAAACACTCCCATAATAGCATTTAACAGTATAAGTCCAAATGTTATAACAAAAGATATAATAGATGATAGAACTAAAACCTTAAATATACTTTCTATCTTTCTTAGGATAGATTTCAACATTCTCACCCCGTATAATAACAAATCTTTACATTTATCTATCTTTAAATATATCAAATATGCACATAAATAGCAATTCTTATTAGTTATTTTTCTAAAAGTATTTACAATTATATTTTCTTCGTAACAATATCACCCCTTAATTAATAAAATATAATTAGGTTATATTTTATTAATTAAGGGGTGATATATATGCCATGCCTTCCAAGTTTAGGATCGAAAGCTCCTGATTTTAAGGCTAACACAACATTTGGGCCTATAAAATTATCTGATTATAATGGTAAATGGGTAGTTTTATTTTCTCATCCTGGAGATTTTACTCCAGTATGCACTACAGAATTTCTATGCTTTGCTAAATACCATAATGAATTTAAAAAAAGAAACACAGAATTAATAGGCCTAAGTGTTGACAGTAATGCGTCTCATCTAGCTTGGATGTATAATATATTTACTATGACAGGTATTGATATTCCTTTTCCAGTTATAGATGATAATGATAAATATGTAGCTAAGCTATACGGTATGATTTCAGAACAAATGAGTAATACTTCTACAGTACGATCTGTTTTTATAATAGATGATAAACAAATACTCAGAACTATACTTTACTATCCTCTCACAACTGGTAGAAATATTCCTGAGATTTTAAGAATTATAGAAGCACTTCAAACTAGTGATAAAGATAAAGTAGTAACTCCTGCTAACTGGTTTCCTGGTATGCCAGTCATAACACCATCTCCTAAAACTTATAAAGAGTTAAAAAATAAAATTAAAAACTGTGAGAAAGAATATGCGTATATGGACTGGTATCTTTGCTTTATGCCTGATAAGGATAGACCAACTATTAATGTGAAACATAATAAAGATATATTTATAAAATCTAAAAATACTAAAAAGTGCCAAAGACCTGAAATAACAGACCCAGATAAACAGCCTGCTATAAGTTGTCCTGATGTTAGTCCAATAGTTATGGAGTATGTATTTGGTAATCCTGGAAACGTAGATCCTAATTTACTTGATGCTGTAATCTATGCATTCGTAGAAATTAATGAAAATGGAACATTACGAGTTCCTACTCCTAATTATTTAAATCAACTTATAAGTCTTAAAAATATTAAGCCTACTTTAAAAGTTATTGCTGCCATTGGTGGATGGGGAGTTGAAGGTTTTTCTGATGCTGCTTTAACTCCTGCATCTAGATATGCATTTGCTAGAGAAGCAAATAAGCTTATAAAGCAATATAATTTAGATGGTATTGATATTGACTGGGAATATCCTGGAAGTAGTGGTGCGGGTATAAAATCTAGACCTGAAGATAAAGAAAATTTTACACTTTTACTAACCGCTCTAAGAGATGTTATAGGAGATAATAAGTGGTTAAGTGTTGCTGGTACTGGAGATATTGGTTATATAAATAGAAGTGCTGAAATATCTAAAATAGCTCCTTTAATAAACTATTTTAATCTAATGAGTTATGATTTTACAGCTGGAGAAACAGGTGAGAATGCTAAGAAACATCATGCTAATTTATATCCTTCTAATTTATCTTTAAGAGGATATAGTGTAGATTCTATGGTACAAAATTTAATAAATGCCGGTATGCCTCGTGAAAAAATACTACTTGGGGTTCCTTTTTATGGTAGACTTGGAGCTGCAATTACAAGATCATATGATCAACTTAGAAGGGATTATATAAATAAAAATGGTCATACAGTAATGTTTGATAGAGATGCTAAAGTACCTTATCTAGTAAAAGATGGAGAGTTCTCAATGTCTTATGAGGATACCCTTTCTATTTATATAAAAGCTCTATATGTATTAGATAATTGTCTTGGTGGCATTTTTTCTTGGACATCGACATATGACCAGGCAAATATTTTGGCAAAAGCTATGTATGATGGTATAAATAGACCTTCTTTTGTTTTAGCTGAATTAGAGGATTTTGGATTAAGTTAAAAATAAAGTCTTGCAAAATACTTTGCAAGACTTTTATATTCCTATAGCTTTCTTTGCTAATTTATCAGCTTCATCGTTATATTTATTACCACTATGTGCTTTTACTTTTACAAACTCAACATTTAACTTATCTTTTATATTATCATAAAATTTCTTATATTTGGTAGTTCCTTCTTTATTAGTTTTCCATAATCCTAAGCACCATTTCTCTATTCCTTCATAATCAAAATATAAAATCAAATTATTTATGTTATTATCTATACAATAATTCATCGCAATCTTTGCAGCTTCTATTTCACCTGCGACATTTCTCATTCCAACTAAATCTTTATCATTTCCTTTTTTGCTATAAGTTTTTATAACTTCTTCATTTTTTATTATAACTACCCCTGAACCATATTCTCTTATTGAATGTTCATAACTACCATCAACATAAGCTTTTACAAGTTCTTTTCCCTCTTGTATTTTTACGCTACTTTCACCATCTATATATGCTTTTGCTTCCTCTATTGTAGTAAAGCTTTTATACTCAGCACCTGAAAAACCATTTATTTGTTCCTTACAATCATTCCATGTATTGTATACTCCATTGTTTCTTCCTTTTCTTACTGCATAAAACTTAACTTTAGCCAAATTTTTCACTTCCTTTAATATAACTATTTATATAAAATTTATTTTCTTCTTAAATTATACATTTAATAACTATTCTATATTAAAATCAATGCTTTTAAAAGATTTATTATTTTACATATTCTTATGAAAATTTCCTTAATTTTTACATTCCTAAATATTTCATACTTTATTTTTTTTGAATTTATGGTATAATCTTTATTATCAAATAAATCGAATATAACTATTGGTAGAGGTCGCATTGTTAAATAGTAGTTTTGTGGAGGTAAGCACGAAGAAGCAAAATAAAAGGTAACTATGCCGAAATATATAAGGGAAGCTTTAAACTTATATATTGGGGTTATGCAAAATATGTATAACACTGTCACATTCATATGTGGAGTGCTATCTTTAGATTAAGCGTATTTTTAATTATACGATTGAATGCTTAAGTCTAGGATAATATCTTTACACCTAGACTTTTTTTATTATCTCTTTTCTCCTTAACGTTATATTCGGTATGAATTTTAGGAGGACTTTTATGACAAAAAAGATTAAAAAACAAGCAACTTTGTTTGATGCACTACTTTGTGTTTCTGTTTTAGTTGCGGTTTTGGTGACATGTTTAGTATTTTTAAGAAAGTATGAAATATCTGCTCATATACCACTTATAATAGGTGCTACATTTGCAAGTGGTGTTGCAGTTTTTAGATTAGGTTTTACTTGGAAAGAATTAGAAGAAGGTATACTATCTACTATAAATACGACAATGCAGTCAATACTTATACTTTTAGTAGTTGGTATGATAATAGGTACTTGGATAGCTGGTGGTATAGTTCCTGCTATGATATATTGGGGTCTTAAAATATTATCACCTGGAATATTCTTAGTGGCAACTACTTTAATCTGTGCTATAGTATCTATTTCTACTGGTTCATCTTGGACAACAGCTGGTACTGTAGGTATAGCTCTTTTAGGTATCGGTAGTGCCTTAGGTATACCTGGTAAAATAGTTGCAGGTGCTATAATATCTGGAGCTTATTTTGGGGATAAGATGTCTCCTTTATCTGATACAACAAACTTAGCTCCTGCTATGGCTGGTTCTACTTTATTTGATCACATAAAACATATGGTATATACAGCTGGTCCTGCTCTTTTAATTTCACTTGTATTATACGGTATAATAGGAATGAAATACGCAGGTTCTGAAATGGATATATCTCAAATAAACCAAATTCAAAATGCTTTATTGAGTAATTACAATACATTATCTCCACTTTTGCTTTTAGTTCCTGTTGCTGTTATAGCAATGGTTATATTTAAAGTGCCTACAATACCAGCACTTATAGGTGGTGTTATATTAGGTGGAGTTTGTGCTGTAGCATTCCAAGGTGCTTCTGTCGCTGATATACTTGTAGTTGCTAAGACTGGTTATGTTTCATCTACTGGAATGAAGTTTGTTGATGATCTTCTTACTAGAGGTGGACTTGACAGTATGTTAGGAACAGTATCGTTAATACTTTGTGCTTTAACTGTAGGTGGGGTATTAGAAAAAACTGGTATGTTACAAGTTATAGCACAGTCTATACTAAAATTTGCAAAGGGTACTTTTGGACTTATAGCTGCTACAATATTTACTTGTATCGGTACTAACTTAGCAGTTGCAGACCAATATTTAGCCATAGTTATACCAGGAAGTATGTATAAGGATGCATTTATAAGACAAGGTTTATCTCCTAAGAATCTTTCTCGTGCTTTAGAAGATAGTGCCACTATAACGTCTCCACTTATTCCTTGGAATACTTGTGGAGCATATATGTCAGCAACACTTGGAATTGGATCTTTCGTATTTTTACCATATGCATTCTTTAACTTAATTTGTCCTTTAATATCATTATTCTATGGATTAACAGGATTAACAATAGAAAAACTTTCTGATGAAGATTTAATAGAAGAATTTGAAAACGGAATAGCTTAAAATAAAAAAGAGTCTTTAAAGACTCTTTTTTATTTTCTTATTATTATAAATGTCATATATAATATATACATTATAACTAATAATATACCTTCTTTTTTATTTATACGTTGCTTAGTTCCTGCAAATATATATGTTAATATTGTTATTATTATCATAATCATCATATCAACAAACACTATGCTATGAACTTGTATATTGCTTATAAATGAGGATATACCTAAAACAAATAATATATTAAACAGATTCGAACCAACTACATTACCTATAGCTATATCACTTTCACCTTTTCTAGCCGCAACTATACTCGTTACGAACTCCGGAAGAGATGTTCCTATAGATACTATAGTTAAGCCTACTAGATTTTCACTCATACCCCAAGCTAAAGCAATATTGCTTGCACTATCTACAACAAACTGACCACCTACTATTATTCCAATTATACCAAAGATACTCATTAGTATACTTTTACTCATAGGTATGCTCTCATCAGCTTGATCTATTTCCATTTCCTCTTTAGATGTTATGGCCATCTCTACTAAATAATACATAAATATACCAAATAAAGTTAGTAGCATCAGCCCATCTGCTCTTGTTAAAGCATTTTGAGTATACCCTTGAAACTTTATATCGTGAGATAATATAGATAGTACTATAGTTGCAAGTACTGCAAATGGGAATTCTTTAATTATAGTGCTCTTTTGTACCTTTATAGGATTTATTATTGCTACGACTCCCAAAACACATAAAAAGTTAAATATATTAGACCCTACTACATTGGCTATAGCCATATCATTACTTCCTTTTAATGCTGCTGTTATACTTACTGCAGCTTCTGGTGCACTAGTACCAAAAGCAACTATTGTAAGCCCAATTATAAGTGTTGGGACCTTTAATGTTTTTGCTATAGATGATGAGCCAACTACAAATACATCTGCTCCTTTTATAAGAATTAAAAAACCTATTATAAGTAATATATAACTCATATTTACATCCTTTCTTTTAACTACTTTTATAAGATTTATTTTTTCTTAAATATCTAATCTTATTCAATAATTAAAATATAGGTAAAGTCTTTTTATAATCTCATACCTTAGATTTTAATTTGATTTTTTCTTTTGGTATAGTGTATCTATGATTAAAGTACTTTATATTTAATTTATCATGATTATTTGAAGTAACTCTGCACTTTATATACCTTTGATTCATTTGCTCAACTACAAACTGTTCTATATCTTTTATGTCATCTATATCTGTAATTGTTAATAAGTTCCTAACATCTACTAATACCTCTCTCATAACCTGCTTTCTACATATATTTAGATGATTATTAGTATAGTTTTGTATATTATTTTTGCTAACTATATTTATTTTACAACCATGAAGATCTCTCTCTAATTTTTTTAAAGTATGCCCATTAGTTCCTATGTCAAAGATTATAAAACATCCGTAATCATATTTGCTTCTTAAGATCCTTCCCATAGCTTGTTTTACTTTAATAGCCATCTGAGGGTAGTTTATAGATTGATAGGTCAAGCCATATTTTTTCATAATAGTTGAGTATAAAGGATCTTTCGGATTTAGATTAGGAATTTTATCTAAGGTTACACACACAAGTCCATCCCCTGGAACATCTACACCTTCAAAGCATCCTTTCGACCCTAATACCACACAATTTTGATTCATATTCTTTAAATTTCTAATTCCTTTTTTGTTTTTGTATATATCTATGTTTTTTCCATTTAATATATGAGTTAGATCTTCGTATGTTTTATCCAATCTATCTGTACTATTAAATAATGATAATAAGTGTCCATGTGTTACCTCACATATTTTGTATATAGTATTTGATATGTCTGTTGTAAAGTTTTTATTATTATAATTTGATAAATCGCTTAGCCCTAATGTTAATACTTTGTTTTTATAATTATATAAAGGCTCTATCACTTTTTCGATATTTTCAACCCTATTTATACCGAGAGTATTTTTAAAATAATTCATATTGTTTTCTACACTCAAAGTAGCAGATATAAATATACCACTTTCCACTTGACTTAATATATTTTCTTCAAACAATTTAGCTAGTTTTAAAGGAACAACTTTAGCCTCAAAGTTAGTATAATTTTTATCTATTTCAATAATTCTTGCAAAATCGTCTTCTTCAGTAAATTCCATAAATAGTTCAAATGTAGTCCTTATATCTTCTAGTTCTTTTATTCTTGCTTTACCAAATTTATATATATCAGATTCCTTATCTATACTATCATCATCTATATTTCTATCAATTATAACTAATATAGCTATTAAATTTCTTAGTATTTTATCAAAACTATCTCTAATCTTATTACTATAACTTAAATATGTTAATTCTATATATTCATCTTCTTTTTTTACATTTCCTAGCACTTCACTTTGTTGTAGATTAAATTCCCACCTTAAGTTATATTTACTTAAATAATTATAATCTGATTCTATACCAAATCTTAGAACAGAGTTAAGTTCCTCTAAAATTAAATTTATATTCCTACTTATTTTTTCTTTTATATCTCTTCCAAAGTGAACATGATGATAAAACTTATCAAAATACTTTATCTTTCTAGATGTTTTATACTTTTCATATATAAAAGGACTATTTCCTATATATTCATATGGATATATTTCTTTTAAAAAATATTTTAGTGCTTTGTATTCTATAGTACTTGAGAAAAAATCATATCCCTTTTCAGCTAAATTATGACCCTCATCCACTATAATATTTTCTAGTGGTTTCTCTTCTTTATAAGGCCACTTTGCTAATAAAGAGTGATTTATAACAGTTATATCTTCTTCTTTTAATTCTTCTACCCTATTTTTGTATAGACATTCTTTATTACACTTTTTAGGTCTACATAAATTTGGATCACAACTAACATGTTTTATATGATCACCTATTACATTAAATTCATTTAATATAGAAGGACTTATCTCCTCTATATCACCGTGTTTTCCTTCCTTAACTATTTGTTCTAGTAGTAATATCCCTAGTATTTCTTTTTTAGTTGGTTTTTTAGAGGTATATTCATGTTTATACTGTTCTAATTTTTCTACACATATATAGTTGTTTTTTCCTTTTATGTATCCATACTTTATCTTTCCCATAAGACCTAATGAGTTTAATACATTAGGTATATCTTTATTGATCAATTGTATTTGAAGCTCTTTAGTGTCTGTAGATATTATCATTCTCTTTTTGTTTAACCTTGCTTCTAATATAGCTGGAAGTAAATATCCTACACTTTTACCTATTCCTGTTGGTGCCTCTATACATGCTATTTTATAAGTAGTAGCACTACTTATAGTTTCTCTTATAGTTTTGGTTAGTTCATACTGCCCTGGCCTGTATTCATATATAAATCCTTCTTTTTTAGCCCATATGCTTTCATCTTTTAATAATTCTTCATAATTTCTTTCATTTTCATTTAGTTTTCTTATTACTAGCTTTTCTTTTTTATTATCTTTTAATTTTTTTCTGCTTTTTTTTCTAAACTTCCTAATTTTTTAATATCATCTACACTATCTATTAACTCACTCCACTCCCAATTAGGTAGTGAAAATTTATTTAAGTAAGAATTTATCTTAAATGTTAAAGGCTCTAATGTTAATTTATCTTCTTTTTTTATACTTATTATTATATTGTTTACAATGTTTACAATACTTATTAAATCACTTATATACTTATCATTTGTTAATATATCATTTAAATCCTTAATATTATAATCACTATAATAGGGCTTAATTACATGCACTAACTCTTTTACATCTAATATCTTATCGTTTATATAATTCTCTATAAACTTTTTATTAGATGATAAATCAAACATTGCTATATAGCTATCTCCTATAAAATCATTTAAACTATTTATATTATAAATTTTATCATCATTATTTATTATTTCCTCAAAAGTGTATACTTGATTATTAAAAAACTTCACTCCTATTAACTTAATTTTATTTGAATTTTTGCTAGCTTCTATATCTAAATAAGTTATATTATCTAAAACACTATATAACTTACTAGTTAATTGATGTATAAATTTCTCCATTTCATTTACCTTCCATCAAATATGTCTATACTTAAACATATTTATTTCATTGTCTTGTATACATAATTATATGATAAGTTTATCCAAAAAGTAAAAATATAATTTCCATTTACTTTTATTAGTATATTTTTAACTTAATTATTAAAACTATATATAAATTTACTACACTACTAGAGGTGACTTTATGAATAAAAAAAATACAACAAACTATCTACTAATAGGATTTTTCTTACTTATATTTACATTAATATTTACTACAAATTTTAATATAGTAAATAAATCTAAAACTCAAATATTAAATCCTATAAATACAGAATATAACTGGTACTTCAATCCAAGAAACGATGGAAAACAACCAGAACCTATTAAAGAAGCTAATTTCTTTAAAAAGTATAATTCATATTATGTCGGTGATAAGGATAAAAAAATAATATACTTAACATTTGATGCAGGATATGAAAATGGAACAACTGAAAGTATACTAAATACATTGAAAAAACATAATGTAAAAGCCCACTTTTTCGTTGTAGAAAGCTATATAAGAAATAACCCAGAGCTTATAAAAAGGATGGAAAAAGAAGGTCATTTAGTTTGCAATCATTCTAAAAATCATCCTTCAATGGCTAAAATAACAGATTTTGAAAAATTCAAAGATGAAATAACAAGTGTAGAGGATGCTTATAAAGATGTCACTGGTAAAGATATGCCTAAGTTTTTCAGACCACCTATGGGAAAATTTAGTGAGCAATCATTAAAATACACACAAGACTTAGGATATAGTTCTATATTTTGGAGCTTTGCTTATGTAGATTGGTATAATGATAATCAACCTACGCCTGAATATGCAAAGGAAAAAATCTACTCAAGAACTCATCCTGGTGCTATAGTTTTACTTCATCCAAACTCTACTACTAATACTCAAATATTAGATGAAGTTATAACTCATTGGAAGGAAGAGGGATATAAGTTAGAAACACTTGATTATCTAGTTAAAAATAAATAGTTTATAAGGATACAGATATCTCTGTATCCTTTACTTTAAGCATCTATTAGTATATTTTTTCCCCTAAAATTTGCTACCCAATAAGGTTTATAAATACTCTTAACTTCTTTTATATTAATATCTTGAAGGTTAACTTTTTCTATTTCAAGTTTACTTTTTTTATTTTTTAAAAATCCCATTATCTCACATTTAACATTTTCAACCATATACTCTTCCGATATTTTTGATCTTTTTATATAACTCTTATCTACATACTTACTTATTGTACTTGGTATAATATTAACAGACTCTGAGTATCCATTATAGGTATTAACTAACATAGTTATTTTATATGTACTTATTTTGTTTCTAAATATGCCAATACTTCTTTCTTTACTTATTATTTCATAGCTAAGAACTTTAATTTCAACATATTCTAAATGTATATCTTTTATTAACATATTAAATTGTAAAACTCTGCTCATTAAAGGCATCTTTTTTAATATATATTTGAGTATATCTTTTTTATTTGTATTAACTTCCATTGCCTCTATTCTCATACTATCCTCCTATAGTATTTGATATTAATAAATTATATTAATACTACCTATATTTTCATGTATGTATATATAAAAAATACATATGATAAATAACACAATATAAGGTAAAGGAATTGATTATTTATGAGATTAAACCTTCTATTAACAATTTTAATTTTATTTATATCTTTTACATTTTCTATTTTAGGCTTTAATAGAAATATATTACATGTTAATTATTTAAATAATGATTCTGTACATGTTGGTTCTTTTGATAATACTCCTCCTACTATAAAATCTATATCTCCTGGTAAATGTTCTGAATATATAGTGTCAAAACCTACTATAAAAATTAAATACTTTGATGAAAGTAAAATAGATAAATCTTCAATTAGATTACTCGTCAATTATGAAGATGTAACTAATAAATCCACTATTTCAGATTCTAGTATAACTTATATACCAGATAAAAAATTTAAAAGAGGAAACCAAGTAGTAAGTCTTGAAATAAAAGATTTATCTCCAAATAAAAATAAGTCTAATATTGAGTGGTATTTTACAGTTGGAACACCTGTTTATAAGCATTATAGAGGTCTTTTACATTCTCATACTAGTGCAAGCGATGGTCATGGTAGTTATAGTGATGCTTATTATCTAGCTCGTGATAAAGCTAATTTAGATTTTTTCTTCATAACGGAGCATTCTAATATGCTAGATAATAACTCAAAGTGCGATATAAATAATGCTTCTAAAAGTAATAAATGGTCTGAGCTTGTAAAAGTTAGTGATAAATTTACATGTGAAAAAAATTTTTTAGGTCTATATGGATTTGAAATGACCTATCCTTATAATGTAGATAATCCTATAGGACATATTAACATATTTAATTCTAAGGGATTTATAACTGAAAAACATGGTGATATGATGAATTTAGATAATTTTTATAATTATATATATAACCAAGAAAATTTAATAGGTCAATTTAATCATCCTGGTGAAAAATTTGGAGATTTCAATAATTTAGAGTATTCACCTAAAGGAGATGCTATTATCTCATTACTAGAAGTAAGAAATGGATATAATTCTGATGATAGTAAAAATATTAAGTCTTATGATATGTATCAGTTAGCATTAGATAAAGGATGGCATGTCGCGCCTACATGCAATCAAGATAATCATAGAGTTAATTTTGGTATAGCAAATGAATTTAGAACAGTAGTATTATGTAGTGAACTTACTAAAGATGCTTTATACGACGCTTTAAAAAATATGAGGGTATATGCATCTGAAGATAAAAATTTAAAAGTAGATTACACTATAAATAATCTTCCTATGGGAAGTAAAATAACTAAATGTTCAAGACTAAACTTCTATATAAGTGCTGTTGATAATGACAAAAATGATAAGATAAAAGAGATACAAGTTATAAGTAACAAAGGTAAAGTAGTAAAGAGTAAAAATTTCGATTCTAATATAGCTAGATTAGAATTTTCAATGAAGTCTAATAAAAATAGTTTTTATTATGTAAAAATTATTCAAGACAATGAAAAAACATCTGTAACATCACCTATTTGGATTAAGTAAATAACATATATAAAATTTATCCAAAGATGTAAATAAGTCATTAAAATATATCCTTTTTATTTGTAAATACTATAATTGAATAAATTTTTATGGAGGTATTTATGAATAATCAATCTTTCAATACAAACTATAAAATAGCAAATGTATCTAGGGATGAAGAAAAAGCAATAAAAAAAATAGAGGAAGAATTAAGAAATATAACTAAAAAAGATTTTGTTATTATAGCTTGGGAAAAAGAACAATAGATATATAATACCTTATTATTTTAAAGAATAAATTTATCTAAAAATTAATAAAGCTATAAATATATAATTTTATATACTTATAGCTTTATTATTCTTAATTAAGTTTTTATTTTTAAATTTATATTTAGATTAACTTAATATAAAAAAAGTACCAATAACAAGAAGTATTGCTCCTATGTATTTATAAAGATGTATACTTTCTTTTAAAAGAGTAGCGTCTATAAAAAAACCTATTAACATCTGGGATACTACTATAAGTGTTAATGTATTAGATACACCTAAACTTGGAACTGATTTTACTGTAAAATATATAATTAACCCACCAAGTATACCACCTATTAATAGTTTAGGATTTATACTATTTATATTAGCTAAATCCTTAAAATCTCCAGCTAATAATATACTTATTAAAAAAAATAATGCTCCTACTACTAAACTTATAAATGTAGCTATTAATGCAGTTGTATTTTTTCCAAGTTCTCCATTTACAAATGCTTCTATTGCTGTAGAAACTCCTGCTAATATAGCAAATAAAACTGCCCCTAAATTCCCCACTATATCCCTCCTTTAAATGTTCTCTATTTAATCTATGATATAGCTTGTCTATTAATGCTTACTTACAATTTATTTTTCACTATTTAATAAATATCTATTTTTTGTTATAATTACTTTAAATTTATATAAAATAATGTTAGAGGTGACAATCTATGTTTCAAATGTTTAATATAAACTTTAGTAACATGTATAAAAAAGAAAACTCGGTTAAGTTTATGATTATAGGAGTATTACTTATAGGCTTTGGTGTTTTATCTTTTATAAATAAAGGAATCGGAATTAAACTACTTTCTTTTGCTTTTTCTTTATTACTTTTATTTTTTGCATACTTAAATTTAAAGAATATAAATGAACTTAGAAGATATGCTCCTAAAGAGGAAATTAAACCTTTTATTGGTATACAATGTATACTTTTGATTTCTGCCATATTATTGATAGTATTCCCTACTAAAATTCAAATTTTTATCTCCTCAATATTTGGAATATATATAATATATTCTCAAATAATAAACTTAATTAGAAATAAAAATAACCCTTACTATAGATTCGGTACTTTTAATTTAATTAAAGTCATATTTGGATTTATATTAATATTTTCACCATTTTTCTTATCTAGATTTATAGTTTCTATATTATCATTAATATTGATACTTATAGGTTTTAGTATATTATCAGTAGGTAATAAATTAAAAAATATTGACATATTATAAAAATTTAATGTGATTATATTATAAATAAAGTTGATTAAATTTTATAATTAAAAAGAGGAGACATTCTCCTCTTTTTATCTATATACACTAGTATCTATATGTTTTTCATATACTTTTTTCCCTTTCTCATTATATCCATACAAATACGTATTAGCTACTTTTCCACTAGAATATCCTACAGCTTCATACTCTATTCCATCTAAAGCTTTTTCATTTGACCAAAATTCTATAGTTAATAAGTTATTACTTGTTTTAGTATTTATAACTATTGGATATTCTAAAGTATTTTTAAACTTATAATCTATACTCCCTGTAGCTAATGTAGCATCTAATCCTCTTGGCACATAGCTAACTGGCTTTGAATGGTTTCTTCTCTCTGTAGGTAGTATTCCAGACTTTAATTGAGTATTATATAACGTTGATGAAACTTGACATACACCACCACCAATTCCATCTTTTAAATCTCCATTTATTATTACAGGTGCATTTTTATATCCATTTTCTCTATCTATTGGTCCCAAAGCTTTTTCATATGAAAATTCTTCTCCTGGCATAAGTAATAAATCATCTATTTTTTTTGCTGCAACTTCTATATTATCTCCTCTTCCTCCACCTGATGCATATGAAGTTGAGTATGATGATATCTTATGATTAATATTCTTTAAACTATTTATTTTTATTGTAGGCAGTTCATTTATTTCTTTACAGTTTATAACCATGTCCTCTCTGTATATATTTTCATTATTAATGTTATATAAAATATTTTTTACAAGTCTATTTAAATCTAATCTTTTACCAGTTTTACCTTCTTTCAATTTTACAACTTCATTGTCTATAATTACTTTAGGTTCTAGTGGCTTTTTAGAATTTTCTTTATCTATAATATATCCACATCTTACTATCTTATCTTCATTTATATCTATGTTAAACTTATAATTTTTTTCTTTGTTTTTTATTATAGTCATAAATTTTTCTAATATATTTTTATTTTTATTTTCATTAACTATATCTTCATATAATTTATCTGTATTATAATTTGATACAATGTCATTCATACTAAGTACATATGTATTTTTTTTTATTTTTATTTTCACCTCTTTTTCATTTATTTCTTTTTTTAATACCTCTAACTTTTCTCTTAGTTCATTATAATTCATTCCAGATATGTCTTCTTGGTATATACTAACTCCTGGGTAAACTCTTTTGTCATACTTAGCTACAACTATATTTATGCACACACATAATGATATAACAAAAAAAACTATGATTATTATACATTGTTTTTTAGTTATACCATTTATTTTGCTTTTTATAGTATTTAAGCATTCTTTTATTATCTCTTTATATGATTTTTCTTCTTTATTACTACTCATTTTTGCCCCCCTAATACTTTGTTAATAAATATTATTAAAGAGATGTTATTTGTATTCTAAATTTTATGTAACAGTATTGTAATTCTTATTTTTAGACTAGTTATTCTAGTTTGTACATATACTTTTTTTATGGTAATATAGATAGATATAAATTATATTGATTAGAAAAGGTGATAAATTTGACGAAGTTTAAATATGCTTTTGATAATAAAAGATACCATACATGGAATTATTATCTTAGAAATACATTTGGCGAGAAAGTTTTCAAAGTTTCTATAAATGCAGGTTTTACTTGTCCTAATATAGATGGTAAGGTTTCTTATGGTGGATGTACTTATTGTAGTAAAGAAGGTTCTGGAGATTTCGCTGGAAATCCAAAGGATAATCTTATAAAACAGTTTAATGATATAAAAGAAATGATGCATAAAAAATGGCCATCAGCTAAATATATAGGATACTTCCAAGCATATACTAATACTTATGCTCCTTTAGAGGTTTTAAAGGAAAAATATGAAACAATATTAGAGCTTGATGATGTCATAGGTCTTTCTATATCTACAAGACCTGATTGTCTTCCTGATGATGTTGTTGATTATTTAGATGAGTTAAATCAAAAGACTAACCTTTGGGTTGAGTTAGGGCTTCAAACTATTCATGATAAAACATCTAAACTTATAAATAGAGGTCATGATTATGAAGAATTTTTAAAAGGTGTTGAAAAGTTAAAAGCTAGAAATATAAAAGTTGTCGTTCATATAATAAATGGACTTCCTGGAGAAGATTATGATATGATGATGGAAACTGCTAAAGCAGTTGCAAATATGGGTGTTGATGGTATAAAAATACACCTTCTTCATGTAATAAAAGATACGCCTATGGAAAAAATGCTTCAAAATGGCATGCTTAATCTAATGGATAAAGATGAATATATAAAACTTGTATGTGATCAACTAGAAATACTTCCTGATACTATGATAGTTCATAGATTAACAGGTGACGGTAAAAGAGATGAACTTGTCGGGCCTTTATGGAGTTTAAAAAAATGGGAAGTGCTAAATGATATAGATGCAGAACTAAAAAGACGTGACTCTTATCAAGGTATTAAATTTAATAATAAATAAAATTGTAGATATTTATTTACTAAAAAAAGGATATGTAAACTTGCTTTAGCAAGTTTACATATCCTTTTTTTAATATTTTTGTTAAGCATTTTTATTATAAAAATTAACTAACATTTCCTCTCTTATTTCTTTCGCTTTTTCTTCATACCCTAATGCTTTAAGTAGTTCTAAAGAAAACTCAATAGCTGTTGCTGGTCCTCTACTAGTTATTATATTTTCATCTCTTACTACTATTTCTTCTACATAAGATACACTAGATTTATCCTTTATAAATCCTGGATAAGATGTACACTTTCTGTTTTTTAATACTTCAAATTCTTCTAATGTTTCTGGTGCTGCACATATTGCTGCTACTATTTTACCTGATTTATGTAACTTTTGTACAAAATCTTTAACTCTTTCGTCTTTTAAATTTGTAGCACCTGGTAAACCACCTGGAAGCACTATGGCATCATACTCATTAACATTTATATCATCTATACTGCAATCTGATTTTAAAACTATATCATGATTTCCTCTTACGTATTCTTTTTTTATTGAGCACATATCACATACAACATTTGCTCTTCTTAATACATCTACCACTGATATTGCCTCTATTTCTTCAAATCCATCTGCTAACATAACTAATACCTTTTTCATTATTTAATCCTCCTTCTTATTTACAATTTATGTAATTTATTGTTTTTATAGCTTCAGCTACACTATCTACAATATAGTTTGCATGTTCTTTTACGCTATCTCTAGAATTTTTCATTGCAAAACTATATTTTACTCCACTTAGCATATTTATGTCATTAGGAGAATCACCTATAGTAGCTATTTCATCTTCTTTTATTCCTAAAGATTTACATATATACTCTATACCCTTTCTCTTAGATACATTTTTAGGAGTAATATTTAATGTATTTTCTGATGAAAAATATATATCTAATACTTCATTAAACTCTGCTTTTAAGTCTATTTCTATTTTGCTTAGTTCCTCTATATTTTCTGATACTACACCTATATTTCCTATTAGATTATCAAAACTTTTTCTATGGATAAATTCTTTATCAAGGATATAATTATTAGTATACTTACTAAATACATTACATTCTTCGCATAGTATTACAGTTTGATTATACTTAAAATATAATTTTGCATCATTTGACTCAAATCTGGCTATAACTTTTCTAACTATCTCATCATCTATAGTACCCTTAAATACTAATTCTTTATCTTTATTATAAATATAAGATCCATTTTCGCATATATAGTAACCTTTTATTTCAATCTGATTATCTATAATATTTAATGCATGTGGAAATATTCTACCTGTTGCTATGTTAAATACTACATCTTCCTTCTGAACTTTATTTATCTCATAAATATCTCTATCATCTATATGTCCATTATATAAAGTTCCATCTAAATCACAAAATATATACTTTATCATATGTCCTCCTAAGATAGCTCTAATAATTTTAGTCTTAATTCATTGAGTATAGTTTTAGTAGCCCTTAACCTTATCATTTGTCTATCACCATTAAAAATTTGACCTATAGCATATGTTTTACCATTTATATATATACCCATATATACAAGTCCTACCGGTTTTTTTTCACTTCCTCCATCAGGACCTGCAATACCTGTTGTTGATATTCCGATATTAGTATTAAATTTACTTGCTATGCCATAAGCCATCTCTTTTGCTGTCTCTTCACTTACTGCTCCATATTTATCTAAAGTTTCTTTTTTAACACCTAACCTTTCTCTCTTAGCTTCATTTGAGTATGTAACACATCCTTCAACGAAAACTTTAGATATTCCTGGGTAATTTATAAGAGTTGAACTTACCATACCACCAGTACAAGATTCTGCTACTGATATGGTCATATTTTTATCTATTAACATATTAGCTATAACATCTTCTAAATTTATGTCTCCTACTGCATATATGCAATTTCCAAGCCTTTCTTTGATTTTATCTACAAAAGGTTCTATTAAACTACTTGCTTCATTTTTAGTTTTAGCTTTTGCTGTTATTCTAAGACTAACTTCTCCTTCTTTTACATATGGCGCTATTGTTGGATTATTTTGTTCTTTTATGATATCTATCAAATTTTTTTCTACCAAAGACTCTCCCATACCAAGTATTTTTATATTCTTTGACATTAATACACTTTTAGTTTTATCTTGTAGATATGGCTTAACAAACTCCTCAAACATAGGCTTCATTTCCTTAGGCGGTCCTGGAAGTATTATTATAATTTTATTATTATTTTTTAGTATTGCACCTGGTGCTGTACCATTTTTATTCTCTAGTACCATAGCATTTTCTGGGAAATAAGCTTGTTTTTTATTACTATCACTTATCTCTATATTCATCTTTTTAAAATATTTTTCTATATTTTGAAGTGATGGCTTATGAAGTACTGGTGTTTGATTAAAAAATTTACAAGCCACCTCTTTAGTTATATCATCGCTAGTTGGACCAAGTCCTCCTGTAGTTATAACAATATCACTTCTACCTAAACTTTCCTCAAATGATTTTAAAAGTCTTTCTTCATTGTCTCCTACACTACTTTGGTAGTATACATCTACTCCTATACTTGCTAATTCTTTTGCTAAATATTGAGAATTAGTATTTATTATATCCCCAAGAAGTATTTCTGTTCCTACTGTTATTATTTCAGCTTTCATCTTCATCACCCTGACCAGTTTTGTTTTATTAATACTATAATAATCCATTTTTTTTAAGTATTTCTAAAGAATTTATTAGTTCATTTGTATCAACTATTTCTAAAGATATACTTGAATTTTTTAAATTTTTGTTTATGTATTTTATAAGTTCTATTATATTTATATTACCACTTTCTATACTACTGTGGCTATCTTTTGACCCATAATTATTGTGTATATGAAAGTGCTTAATTCTATCTCCCAATCCTTCTAACCATTCATTAACACTTATATTAGAAAATACATTTACATGACCTATATCTAAGCATACTGAAAAATTTTTATGATTTACATTATCAACTAACTCTTTTATAAAAAGATAATCTTCTTCCATAGTGTTTTCTATATGTATGTCTATATTGTCATCTTTATCTGCTAAAAAATCATTCCAAAAGGTTATTGCATTATTAAGCCATTCTTCCTTAGTGTATGTATTTGGTGTATATCCATTATGATATACTATTTTTTTAGCACCTAGTTCTTTAGCTATACTATACCCTTCATTTAATCTTTTTTTAGTTACTTTTACTATATCTTTATCTCTGCTTCCTACAGATAAATCTGCATAAGGTCCATGTATTGATATATTAGTTTTTCCATATATATCTTTTATTTCATCTTTATATGTTTGTAAATACATGTCTTTATCATCAAGTATATAAGGACTTGCAAATTGAACAACTTCTAATCCCACATTGTATTTTTTAATAATTTTAAGTATCTTTTGTGTTTCGTCTAATTGTGATATATATATATCCATCGCTTATCCCCCATTTTCTATTTAAAATACCTTAGTATATTTAACACTTATAAGATATAATATAATTATGTTTTTCTCAAATTATATTATATGCATTTTAAGTTTCACTTCTTTATATAGATTATACTCTATTATTTTTACATGTAAAATTAATTTAGTTAATAACTATTTACCTCATCATGTAATTTATATAGATTATTTTTGGTTTTAATGTCTATATTTAATAGTTTATTAAACATGCATAAATATAATCTCTTATATAGATTTATTTAAATAAAAAATCTATTATCAAAATTAATATGAATTTAGGTGATTTTATGAATTTAATGACTTTAGAAAATATATGTAAAAGTTATTCGGAAAAAACATTGCTAGAAAATATATCCTTTGGTATTAATGAAGGAGAAAAAATAGGTATTATAGGTGTTAATGGTACTGGTAAATCTACATTACTCAAAATAATAGCAGGAGTTGAAGTTCCAGATAGTGGTACTGTTACTAAAGCTAATAGAGTTAGAGTTGAATATCTACCTCAAAATCCTGACTACAATGAAGAGTTCACTGTATTGCAGCAAGTATTTAAAGGTACATCTAGCGAAATGAAACTTTTATTAGAATATCAAGAAACTCTTGATAAACTTAATAAAGCTTACAATGAAGATATAAACAATAAGCTAATATCTCTACAAGAAAAAATAGATACGCTTGGTCTTTGGGATTTAGAAAGTGAAGCTAAGATGATTTTAACAAAACTTGGCATAACTAATTTTAGCCAAAAGGTAAAAGAACTATCTGGTGGTCAAAGAAAAAGAATATCACTAGCTTCAGCACTTATAACCCCTTGTGACTTATTAATACTAGATGAGCCTACTAACCACTTAGATAATGAAACTATCGATTATTTAGAAGAATATCTAAATTCTAGACGTGGTTCACTAGTAATGATAACTCATGATAGATATTTCTTAGATAGAGTTTCTAATAGAATAATTGAATTAGATAAAGGTAGACTATTTAGTTATGATGGTAACTACTCTTTATTTTTAGAGAAAAAGATGGAAAGACTTACACTTGAAGCTAGTATGGAAGAAAAGCGTCAAAATTTAATGAGAAAAGAACTTGCATGGGTTAGACGTGGTGCTAAAGCTCGTACTACTAAGCAAAAAGCTAGACTTCAACGTTTTGATGACTTAGTTAATCAAGATATTATAAAACCAGATGAGCAAATGGATATATCTGTTGGCTCTACTAGACTTGGTAATAAAATAATAGAAATACACAATATATCTAAGTCTTTTGATGGAAAATGTCTTATAAATAACTTAGACTATACTCTAGCTCGTACTGATAGAATAGGTATTATTGGTAAAAATGGTATGGGTAAATCAACGTTAATTAATATATTAAATGGTAAATTAAGCCCCGATAGTGGTCATATAGAAGTTGGTGAAACCGTTAAAATTGGATGTTTCTCACAAGATGACTCCCACATGCATCCTGATATGAGAGCTATAGATTATGTTAAAGAAGGAAGTGATTATATAGAAACTTCTGATGGAAGTAAAATATCAGCCTCTCAAATGTGTGAAAGATTTTTATTTAATTCAACACTTCAGTATAGTTTAATAAATAAATTATCTGGTGGAGAAAGACGTAGACTTCATCTACTTAGAACTCTAATGACTGCACCTAATGTACTATTATTAGACGAACCTACAAACGATTTAGATATAGAAACACTAAATAGACTAGAAGATTATTTAGATGAATTTAGAGGTGTTGTTATAACAGTATCTCATGATAGATACTTCTTAGATAGAATATGTAATAAAATATTTGCATATGAAGGTATGGGAAATATTCATATATATACTGGTAACTATAGTGATTATCAGGTTTATAAGGAAGTACAAGGTATAGAATTTGAAGATGAAAAAATTATAAAAGAAAACTCTACTCCTAAGAAAGAAAAACCTAAATCAGCCAAAAAACTTAAGTTCTCATATAACGAACAAAGAGAGTTCGAAACTATAGATTCTGATATAGAAAAATTAGAACAAAAAATCGAACAATTAGAAAGTGATTCTACTAAATATGCAACTGACTTTGTTAAACTTCAAGAAGTTCTTGATGAAAAAGCTAATCTTGAAAAAGAACTAGAATTTAAATATGAGAGATGGGAATATTTAAATAATCTAGCCGAAGAAATAGAAAATAGCAAAAACTAATTATTAATAAAAATTTTCTAAATATTTTAATTTTACGAAATAAAATTGTTGACATTTAAAATTATTTATTTTAAGATTATAGAAAATAAATAATATAAATTCAATGAAAAAGAGAGTACATTAAATGAATTTTATAGAGAGCCGAGGATGGTGGAAGCTTGGCATTGAAGTTTAATCGAAGAGAGCTTTGGAGAAGATTATCTGAAACTAAGTATGGTAATCGGGATATCTCACCTTACGAGACTTAAGTGAGTAATATATGCGCATATATTATTAATAAGAGTGGTAACGCGGAATTTTCGTCTCTTGGTCTTTTGACCAAGGGACTTTTTTAATATTTAAATTTAATTTAGGAGGTTTGATTTATGCAAGGAAATTTAGTAGGTTCTACATCGAAAAGTAGTTTTTTTAAATTTTTAATACCGTCATTATTTGGTTTATTATTATTTGTTATTCCACTACCTTATGGTAGTATGATTCCTTTAGAAGGATTATCTTCTATAAATATTGGGATAGGATTTATTGCTGAGCTTATAAAAATAGTTTTTGCTGATTATATGTTAAACATAGCCTTAGTTGTTATTATTACTTCTGCTATTTTATCTATATTGAGTAAATTTATAAATATAAAAAATGAGTTTTTAAATAGTGTTTTAAATGTCTCTCCATTTTGGCTATTATGTAGAATACTTGGTGCTATATTTATAACTATGACTTTATTTAATGTAGGTCCTAAAGTTATAATATCTGATGTTACTGGTCAAACAATAATAGGACTTTTACCAAGTCTTCTTGCAATATTTTTAGTATCAGGTTTCTTCTTACCTTTAGTGGTTGACTTTGGTCTTATGGATTTACTTGGAACTTTAATATCTAAATTTATGTATAAATTATTTAAAGTTCCTGGTCGTGCTGCTGTAGATGCTGTTTCTTCTTGGCTAGGAGATGGTACTTTAGGAGTTATGATTACTAGCACTCAGTATAAACAAGGTTATTACACTACTAAAGAAGCTGTTATAATATCTGTTTGTTTCTCTTTAGTGTCACTGCCATTTTCTACAGTTATAGCAGATCAACTTGGGCTTATGTCAATGTTTGTACCATTTTATGGAACAGTTTGTATTGCATCACTAGCTTGTGCACTTATAATGCCTCGTATATATCCATTAAATAAGTTTAGTGATTCTACTTATAACGGAGTGGCTCATTTAAAGGAAGAATTAGTTCCTAGTGGTAAAAATGTTTTTGAATTTGCTTTTGAAAAAGCTTTATATAGAGCAGAAAATGCACCTTCTTTTAATACTATTATAATACAAGGAATAAAAACTGTTATAGACATGTACTTAGGATTACTTCCTTTAGTTATGGCTTGGGGGACATTAGCACTTATAGCTGCAGAGTTTACACCAGTATTTAATATAATATCTTTACCAATAGTTTATGTATTAAACTTATTACAAATACCTGATGCTCATATAGCAGCTCCTGCTGTATTAGTCGGATTTACAGATATGTTTTTACCATCTATTATGGTATCTGGGGATGGAGTTAGCCAAATAACTCAATTTATAATAGGTGCTTTATCTATAAGTCAATTAATATTTTTAACTGAAACTGGAGCTGTAATATTAAAATCAGATATACCATTAAACCTAAAAGATTTATTTATTATCTTCTTAATACGTACAGCTATAGCACTACCAATTATAACTTTAATAGCTAATCTATTATTCTAAATTAGTATCAATTTATATATAAAGTGCATAATATATATTAAGAGGAATGTATTTGACCTTTTAGCAGATAACTAATTCCTCTAAAGAGCTATCTTCAACTTTGAAGATAGCTCTTTTATGTCTTGACACCTGTATTATATATATGTAAAATAACTATAATTAGTTTATATATAAGGGGTGTATTATGGAAAATCTATTAAATGAATTAAAATCTATTAAAAACAATATTGATAACATTAAATCTAAAAATATTAATGATTTAAATCTAAATGAAACTGAGTTATTTATAGTTGACATGAATAATGGATTTGCAAAAGGTGGTTCCCTTTATTCACCTAGGATAAATGCTTTGATAAATCCTATTTATAATTTTACAAAATATTTATCTAATAAAGTGTCTGATATAACTGCCTTTACAGATTGTCATACTACTGATTCTATAGAACTTTTAAGTTATCCTCCTCACTGTATGGTAGATAGTTTTGAAAGTGATATAATAGATGAACTTAAGTCTATAGAAAACATCAAAGTTATTCCGAAAAACTCTACTAATGCCTTTTTCACATTAAAAGATATAAATTTTTCAAATACTAAAAATATAATAGTTGTAGGGGATTGTACAGATATATGTGTATATCAATTTGCAATAACGTTAAAGTCATACTTTAATCAAAATAATATAAGTAAAAATATTATAGTTCCTATTGATTTAGTAGATACATATGATAGCGAAGTTCATCCTGCAAATCTTCTAAACATGGTATTTTTAAATAGTATGCTACAAAATGGAATAGAAGTTGTAAAAACTATAAATTATTAATAAAAAAGTGTATGATTAAGTAAAATTAATCATACACTTTTTTTATTATGAGATGAAGCGAATTTTTTATTAATAATCATACTCTGTACAATTTTCACAAAGTACTACTTTTATTTTATTATTAAATACATTTTTATATCCTAGTAAAAATTCATTTAACTCAGCATCAACTAAATTTATTTTCTTACTACTACATAATGTAACTTTTTCTTTATCTATTATAACTTCTATATCATTTGTATCATTTTTTATATAAGTAGTTACACAACCTTTAGTTTGTATTTTATTAGCATATTTTTCATAAAATGATGTTGTATTCTTTATAGAATTTATACTCTCTTCACTAATATTAGACATGTCTAAATTTGCTGGATCTATTCCAAAATTTTTAAGTTGATCTTCTACTTCTTGAGGATTCATACCATATCTTTCCATAAATTTTTTTTGTATATTCATAAACTTCTCATAAGATATATTATTATCCTTCATATAATCAAATATCTTCTTAGAAAATTCAGCCATTGTCATACTTCCATCCATTACTGAAAAATATAAATTATATATATACTGTTCAAACTTATCTACATCAGAATCTTTAGCCTTGTTTTTTAAATTGTTAAAATCTATCACTCTATCGTCAGACATATTTATCCTCCTTTAAAAATCTTTACTTGTATATGATTATAACATATTTATATAGTTTTAAATTATTATTTATATAATATATTTGACCAATTTCAATAAATAAAAACTCTCCATTTATTATTTAACTTATCATCATATACATCTTATGTTTATCTATATTAGAATTGGAATTTATTTCACTTAATTGTTTAATAATTTTACTTTATATGATATATTTTTATATGTAATGTGATTTATTGGAATATTTTTAACTTGGAGGTAAAATTATGGAAATAAAAAGATTTGAAACAACTGAAAGAATGAGTAAAGCTGTTGTTCACAATAATACTCTTTACTTATGTGGTCAAGTTCATGCTGAAGGTGATATAAAGGAGCAAACAGCTAAAGTATTAGAGAAAATAGAAGATTTATTAAACAAGTATGGTTCAGATAAAAATCATATGTTATCAGTTACTATATATATAAAAGATATGAAAGATTTTGCTGATATGAACTCTGTTTGGGATGCTTGGATTGAAGAAGGATTTGCTCCAGCTAGAGCATGTGTTGAAGCTAAGATGGCTAGAGAATGTCTTCTTGTTGAGATGAGTGTTGTAGCTGCTATAAAGGAGTAATATAACATAAATAAAAAAGATGGTTTGATACCATCTTTTTTATTCCTCTTCTTCTTCCCACTCCATAGCTCTTTTTACAGCTTTTTTCCAGGTTTTATATAATTTCTCCTTTTTGCATTTATCCATTTTAGGAGTAAACTCTTTATCAACTCCCCACTTAACCTTTATATCATTCTTACTTTTATAAAATCCTACCGAAAGTCCTGCCAGATAAGCAGCTCCTAGTGCTGTTGTTTCTATAACCTTTGGTCTATCTATATTTACATCTAATATATCTGATTGAAATTGCATTAAAAAATTATTGCTACTTGCTCCTCCATCTACCTTTAAAAACTTAAGATTTATATTTGAATCTTGTTCCATAGCATTTAATACATCTTTAGTTTGATATGCTATAGATTCTAAAGTAGCTCTTATTATATGTTCTTTTTTAGCTCCTCTACTTAAACCTACAATGGTTCCTCTAGCATACATATCCCAGTAAGGTGCTCCAAGACCTGTAAATGCCGGAACAACATATACTCCATTGGTATCATCAACCTTTGATGCATAACTTTCACTATCCTTAGCTTCTTTTATCATTCTTAATTCATCTCTAAGCCACTGAATAGAGGCACCTCCCATAAATATACTTCCCTCTAATGCATAAGTAATTTTATTGTCTATCCCCCAAGCTATAGTTGTTATTAAACCATTTCTAGATTTAACTATTTCTTCACCTATGTTCATAAGTAAAAAACAACCTGTACCATAAGTATTTTTTGCACTTCCCTTTTCAAAACATGTTTGTCCAAACAACGCAGCTTGTTGATCCCCTGCACATCCTGATATTGGAATTTCTGCACCTGCCATCATCATAGAATCAGTGTGTCCATATACATAACTAGATGGGTATACATTTGGGAGCATTGATTTTGGTATATCAAGTTCTTTTAATATATCTTCATCCCACTTTAGCTCTTTTATATTATACATCATAGTTCTCGATGCATTAGAGTAATCTGTAGCATGAACTTTTCCCCTAGTTAAATTCCATATAAGCCAAGTGTCAACAGTTCCAAATAGTAATTCACCATTATTTGCTTTTTTTCTCGCGCCTTCTACATTGTCTAATATCCATTTTACTTTAGTAGCTGAAAAATAAGCATCTATTAAAAGACCTGTTTTATCTTTTATTATTTCTTCTAATCCTTTGTCTTTTAATTCTTTACATATATCTGATGTTCTTCTACACTGCCAAACTATTGCATTATATATAGGTTTTCCTGTATTTTTATCCCATACTATAGTAGTTTCTCTTTGATTAGTTATTCCTATTGCAGCAATTTCTTCCGGTCTTATACCCTTAGTTTCTATTACTTCTCTCATTACCCCACTTTGAGTTCCCCATATTTCCATAGGATCATGTTCTACCCATCCAGATTGTTTATATATTTGAGTAAATTCTTTTTGCGATTTACTTACTATTTCTCCATTTTCATCAAACAATATAGCTCTTGAACTTGTTGTGCCTTGATCTAGAGATATTATATATTTCTTTTCCATATTAATCTCCTTACTTTATTAATGAATATATACATATATATTACCACAATAAACAAAATAGCTAAATTATATTATTAAAGAATGAGATTATGTTAATTTATACTACTATATATATTTATCAAGTTTTTATAACTCATTTATTTCCTTTTTTTTAATTATATGATAAAATAATTAATATATTTTGCTTTGCTTGAATATAAATTTTAATAACAAACTTGTACATAATATAAATGTAATGACCTTTAAGTTTCAAGCATGACATCGTTATTATATCTAATATTAATTAAATTAGGAGGATTAATATGGGCTTAAAAGACAAATTCGCAGAATCATTTGCTAGATCAAAAACAATGACTGGCCCTGAAAAAAGAGCTAATGAAATAATGGGCAAACTACTTATGAAAAAAGCTATAATTCCTATTGTTTTAATGGTTATCATTATGATAGTTGGTATGGTTGCTAAGATAAATGGTTGGGCTATACTTGCAGTTAACTTATTAGTTGCTCTTGGGACTTACTTCTACATAAAAAAAGCTGGGGAAAAATATCAAAACTTCAAGCCTTATGTTGGTAACTTAATCAGTCTAGAGAAAAAAGGTAAAAATGAGTACGTAGCTATAATAAAACAAGGTAAAATGCCAGTAAAATTAGAAATAAACTATGGTGGAGAAGACCTTGCTGGACTTAAGAAAAATCAATTAGTTCAAGTTAGTTACAATCCTGATGCTAAAATAGCTATAGTTGTAACTAAGTAATAAAAAAGTCTTCGTTAGAAGACTTTTTTATTTATTATAAACATATTTCTTATATATTTTAAGTGCTTTAGCTAATTGATCAGGGCAAGATGTTCCTCTATTCTTACATGGTATATCTTCAAGATTTTTTATTATATCATCAATATCTTTACCTTCAACTAGATGCTTTATTCCTATAGTATTTCCACTACATCCACCCTCGAAAACTACGTCTTTTAATATATTCCCTTCAATATCCATTAATATAGACTTTGAACATACACCTTTAGTATAATATCTATACATACTTATCCCACCTTAATATATTTTATAAATTAATTTCTTAATTAATATATATACTAATTAAACAATAAATATTTCATATATTTTTTTTATATAGATATAATAATGGTAGTATTTGATTAATTTGTATGCTTTAATTTATTTATAGATTGAATTTGAAAGGATGTGTTTATTATTTCAAAAGAATTTCTTGATAAATATTTTAAATTTTTATTCTTATTTTTTTGGCCTATAGTTTGGTACGACTATGTTTCTATTGCTGCTATGAGGATTGAAATATTTATGTTTCTATTATTTTTAACAGCATCTATAGTTTATATAATAATGATTCTAAAATCTATTAATAAAATAGAAGATATAGATGTATTATATAGAATAACTACAATCTTAGCATTTATACTATTTTTATGTAGCTATTTATTATTCTCTAAAAACAGAATATTACTTATTTTTAAACTAATATTTTTATTTATATACTTTTATGTTTCTTGCATAAAAAATTTTAAATACAATGAAAATGAAGGTGTCGTTGGAATGCTATCATCACTTTTACTTATAACTATTACTTTTTCATATTAATACATATTTAGTATAAAATTTGGAAATGTTAGACATATAAGTTTTTTTCTGATATCATTTAAATTGAAAGTAATATTAATTATAAACTTACATAAAGGAGTAACAATTATGGAAAGAAAAGTTTTAGCAACAATTGGAGAAAAAGAAATCACTAACTACGATGTTGAGAGTGCTCTACAAAGCTTAGAACCATATCAAGCTATGCACTTTAATAGTGAGCAAGGTAAAAAGCAATTATTAGATGATTTAGTTAACCAAGAATTATTCTATATGGAAGCTAAAGAAAATGAATTACATAACGATGAAGAGTTTAAAAAAGAATTACAAAGAGTTCAAGAAAATATGTTAAAGCAATATGCTATAAACAAAGTATTAACTAGTATATCTTTAACTGAAGAAGAAAAGAAGGCTTTCTTTGATGCTAATAAAGATAAATTCCATAAGCCAGAAACAGCTACTGCTAAGCACATATTAGTTGAAACTGAAGAACAAGCTAATGATTTATTAAATAAAATAAAAGCTAATGAAGTATCTTTTGAAGATGCAGCATCAGAACATTCTACTTGCCCTTCTAAAGAAGCTGGTGGAAACTTAGGATCATTCCCTAGAGGACAAATGGTTCCAGAATTTGAAGAAGCAGTATTCAATATGGAAAAAGGTGAAGTAGCAGGACCTGTTAAAACTCAATTTGGATACCACTTAATAAAATTAGAAGATTTAAATAAAGGTGGAGAATCTGAATATGAAGAAGTTAAAAATGAAATAGAAAGAACTTTAATGTATCAAAAGCAAACAGAAGTTTATTCTAAAAAATTAAATGACCTTAGATCTAAATATGGAAATATGATCAAGTTAAATGACTAAAAATAAGACCTAGTATATACTAGGTCTTATCTTATTCTTTTAATTTATTGTAACAATACTCTATAATGTCTTTTCTTTTTATTATACCAATAAAAATTTCTTGATCGTCTATAACAGGAACAAAGTTCTGATTCATAGATTTTGAAATTAAATCTTCTATATTAGCGTTAACATCAACAGGAGAATTGTCTTTTCTTCTATTTACTTCTTTGATAGGAATATCCTCTACTCCCTTTAAATCTAGCGAAAATTTATTTTTTAATGTCCACAATAAATCTCCTTCTGTTATAGTCCCAACATACTTCCCCTCATCATTAATTATGGGAATAGATGAATATCTATGATATTCCATCTTCTCTAGAGTTTGCCTCATAGTGTAGTTTTCATATATATATGCAACTTCACTCTTAGGTGTTAGAAAAAATAATATATTCACTATACTGCACCTCCAATAAGTAAACATTAATTAATTTATATACAAAAGTATTATATTCTTCTTTCTCTCAACTATAATTTTAACATATTTTTATATATATTTTAATTTAAAATATGTTAAAATTATTTTTTTTATTTAAATTATCTTTTATGGGTATATATTAAATAAAAATTATTTATGTTTTAAATTTGGAGGTATAACAATGAAATTTGATTATAATATAGAAGTTAATAGTTTTTTAAATAAAATATATGAACACAAGGTATATGAAATAGCATATGAAAATAATTTATACAATATAGATGCTAAAGTTTTAAAAGATAGATTTGATTTATTAAAAAACACAAAAATATATTTAGGAAGCGATATGCATGAATTTATAGTAAATTTAATTCCTAAAGATAAAGATGGATACTACTTTAGATGTGAAATAGCTAACTATCACAACTACTCTGTTCCTAGAATTTATGACTATAAAGGAGAGCCTATAAAAAATACTAATTACAATAGATATGGTGTACAACTTTGGGAATCTCATATGAATGAATTACTTATAGAAGATATTGAAAGTAAATTTAATCAAGCTGATTTTATTTATTTTATAGATAATAATTTATTAAGCATTGTTGATAAAATAAATGACTATATTAAATCTCGTAGAGATAAAGAAAAGATAGTTATAAAATTTGAAGATAAGAATGAAATATTAGATATAGTGAAATCCCTAATATTAAATGGAAGTCTTGATTTATCTTATGCTGAATTTTTAATTGATATGGACAAATTAAGAGATGAAATGATTAAGTTTAGTACTCCTTTTCATATGTACAATGAATTTGATAAATTAGAAGATGATACTCTTTATTGTTTAGATAATTTCTGTAAATACAATTCTTTAGATTTATTTGATGCTTTGATTAATGAAAAAGGATTTAAATTTATAAATGGAGTTGGACTTGTAAAAGAATAAGTTAATAGTGAAATTAAAAACGCCGCTTAATTGCGGCGGGTGTTTCACATACTACTAGACTTACTAATATATATATGAAATTAATTATAATTTAACTACGTTAGCAGCTTGAGGACCTTTAGCACCTTCAACTATTTCGAATTGAACGTTTTGTCCTTCTTCTAAAGACTTGTATCCATCAGCAGCTATAGCTGAGAAATGTACGAAAACATCTCCTTCACCTTCTACAGATATGAATCCAAATCCTTTTTCATTATTAAACCATTTAACTACACCAGTTTTCATTTAATAGATCCTCCTAAAAACACACAAAAATTATTTAGCTACAAATGTTTGCAACTTTATTATTACTTTAACATATATACATATCATTGTCAAATGTTATTAAGTTTATACACATCAACTTATAGATTCTAGTTTCTAGTAATGTACCTTAATTAAATGAAATCTTATAGCCTTATCACTCCACCCTAAATCCCATGGTACTAGTAATCTATCTGTATTGTGACAAGTTACTAAAGGATATCCTTTTGAGTCAAGTCCTGTTACAGTTGATACGTGAGTTATTCTGCCTCCTTTTTCATATGCCACAAAATCCCCAGGTCTTAAATTATAGGCTTCTTTATAAATATCTTCATAACTTCCTTTTGCTATTAAACTTCCTCTACCACTATATACTATATAATTTTTAAAAGCTTGTGCATTTACCCATGCCTTAGTTCCTGCACCATCTGCGTAATTCCATGTATCATTTTTTTTGAATCTCCCACTTTCAAACATTATTTGAGATGCAAAGTTTGCGCAGTCTCCACCTTCTGGATTATAATCTCTGTAATTTGAGTTGAATTTTAAACCATTTTCTTCATCAGCAGCTGCTCCACAATATTTATGTGCATATTCTATGGCTTTTATTTGCTCTTGCTTTAAATCTAATATTGTAGGCTTTTGCATACTTATATAATTTTTTATGTCTTCAGATTTTATATTATCTAAGTTTAAAGAATCAGCAAATGGATCTGTATACCATTCTTTAGTTATTATATATTGATCATCTATTATTTTGACATTTATATAATGATAAGTTCCTATTCTACACATATTTATAATATCTGGTTCTTTATCATATGAATACTTATACTCTGTTGAAACTGTACATATAATGCCGTATAAACCTTCTTCCTTTTCTTTTACTTTTTTGATTTTCACTTTTGCTTTTATATCATTAAACTTAACTCCTTGTTTACTAGACCAATTTTCTAGGTATTTCATCTTTTTTACTTCATGTTCCCATGCCCATAAACCAAACTTTTTATCTACCTCATATAATTCTTTTAGCCCTTCTTCATTTTTATCAAGTATTGCTTTATTTCTATGATCAAATAGTTCTTCAAGAAGAAGCTTGTATTTATTATTTTCGCCATCTTCTATTTTACTTACTTCGGTAGAGTTTGATTTTATTATTAATTCACCTTCTTTTATATATGAATATAATCCAATAGCTATCGTTAATGATAATGATATAATTATAATTTTAGCATACTTATTTTTAATATTAAGTTTTATCAATGTCAGACCTCCTAAAAGCAATTTATGTATTCTCTTGATTTATATTATTATATCCAAACATATTAAAAATAATTTTAATTTATTTAAAGCTTTTACTCTCTCAAATCTTTGTAATATATATTTAAATAAATTGTAACCATACATTTTATTTTTTGTAATTATATATTTGTTTTTGAATTTTTTAGTAGTAATATATTTATATAAATATTTTTATAGGGAGGTGCTATTTTGAAGAAAATAGCTGCTATTCATGATTTATCAGGTATAGGTAGATGTTCTTTAACTGCTGCAATACCTATATTATCTGCATTAAAAACTCAATGTTGTCCTTTTCCTACAGCAATTTTATCTAGTCAAACAGGCTATCCTAAATATAGTTTTTTAGATTTTACTGATCACATGAGAGAATACTCTAATGTTTGGTCTGAGCTTAATATTAATTTTGATTATATCTATAGTGGTTTTTTAGGTTCTAAAGACCAAGTAGATATAGTGATTGACTTTATAAAGAAAAATAATAATTCTTTTGTAATAGTGGATCCTGTAATGGGAGACAATGGAAATATGTATTCTATATTTGATAACGATATGTGTAAAAAAATTAAAAATTTAGTAAAGATATCTAATCTTACGACTCCAAATATAACTGAAGCATGTCTATTAACCAATAGAAGTATTTCTGATATTGGTGATTTGACTAAAAAAGATATTATTAATATGGCCAAAGAAATTTCTGAATTAGGCCCTGAAAATGTAATTATAACTGGAGTAGTTCAGGATGGTTATATACTAAATATTGGATATGATAAAATCAGTGATAATTGTTTTATTACTTCATTTGAATATAATAATTTATCTTATAGTGGCACTGGTGATATATTCACATCTATTATATGTGGCTTAATAGCAAATGGTCATGATTTAGAATTTGCTATTAATAAATCTAGTTATTTTGTTCATAAAGTAGTAAACTATACATCCAAATTTGACACTGATAGAAATGATGGTATTATGTTTGAATACTTTTTAAATGAATTAACTCGCTTATAATGTAAATTATATTCCTTTTAAATATGTAGTATATATTATCTTCTTAAATTATAAAATGTAATATAGTATTTTTTATAAATGGAGGTATATATGGATATAAATAAAAAAGCACTTGAACTTGCTAATTCGATTAAATCTAGTGATGAATTTAAACTTATGAAGAAATCTAAATCCCAACTTGATAAAAATAAAAATTTAAAAAGACAACTTGATAATTATATAGATAAAAAAAATAAGCTTTACTCTAATAATAGAATAGAAGATGCATCAAGTAAATTAGTAGAACTTAACAAGGAATATCAAGAATTTTTTAATTTACCTCTAGTTTCTAGCTATATGAAATCTACTAGAGATTTTAATAATCTCATGGAAAAAGTATATAAGTCTATAGAAAAAGAATTATTAAAATAAGTATAATTTTCTTTAAGAATAAATAAAGAATGCCTGCAGGCATTCTTTATTTATTCTTAGTATTTTAATATCTTGGCCATCCCATATTTTTCATCATATTTTTCATATTCATATAATAGTGCATCCACATATCATTTGCGTCTTGACAATGATTAGAGCAAGCATTCATATAAGGCATTCCGACCATTGGATATTCATCTGCCATATCCCCTATATAGTGCATATTACACATATCATACATAGGGCTTACATAAGTTGCACAATCACAATCTATATACACATCTTCTTTGCAATGTGGCTTACAATATTCTGGCTTTAGACCTATATCACAATATTTCTCTTTATTTTTTTTGCAATATGATTTACTTTCTTTAGTATCGCATGTACAATATTTTTTGTGATCACAATCTATATATTTTTTCATATCCATTTCACACTTATCTAACTTGCTACTACATTTTTTTATCATTTCTTCACATTTTTTAGATTTATGTCCATATTCTTTTATTTTATCTTCTGCAGATTTATAACATTCTAATGCTTTTTCATCAAATTTTAAAGCTTTAGCATATAAACACTTAGCTTTTTCACTGAATTCTTGTGCTCTGTCTCTTAAATCATTTGCTTTTTCACACTTACATCTAGCTTCATTCTCTATTTCTTCAGCTTCTTTATGCAAGCATTTAGCCTTTTCACAAAGTTCTCTAGCTTTTTCCATTAATTCTTTGGCTTTACATTCTGCTGCTCTAGATTCATTCTCGTTGCATTGTGCTTTTTCTCTTAAATCATTAGCTTTTGCTGCTAATACATTTGATGATTTTTCACACTCTCTAGCTTTTTCCATTAACTCCTTAGCTTTACATTCACAGCGTGATGCTTCATCAAATAAATCTTCTGCTTTTTGTGCTAGTTCTAAGCACTTATCTACACATGTAATCTCAAAATGCTCATCACATTTGCAATCGTCCATAAAATCACATTTACTCTCATGATCACAATCTATATATTTTTTTGAAGGTTTTTTGCAACAAACATTTGATTTGTGTGAGTTACATGATTTACATGATTTTACTTTGTCATTGCATACATTGAAATTGTCACACTTAGGTTGACATCCACACCCTTGGCTTTTCTTTTTCTTCATAATACGTCAAAACCCCTTTTGCTGTAATATTCAACTCGCATAATAAACTTATGCTGTCTAATATAATTATATGAAAATCTTAAAATCTGGTTACTAGTTCTTTTAATAATATTATTAAAGTAAATAATCCTAAAATCATAAATATTTTTAATATATCAGTTTTAGATTATATTTTTTTATCATTTACACATCCTATTTATATATTAAAATTTAATTAATTTTTAATATATAAATTATATCTTGATGGGAGTGACACCATGGATAAAGATAATCAATTATTAAAAGGTATTTTAATAGGTTCTACTACATTAGCTGCTTTGAGTGTAATTAGTCCTTCAATTAGAAAAATAACAACTTCAACAGTTAAAGCAACTTGCAAGCAACAAATGAAGCTTCTCGCTGGTATAGGTGTATTATCTATAGCTAACTATATATCAAATCTTGATGATGATATATATACAATAGATGATATATAATTTATATGATAATTGTTTTTACTTTATATTTCTTTGAAATACATATAGAAATATAAAGTAAATTAAAAACAAAATAATCATAAAAACATAAAAAAGTCAGTATTAGAAATACTTCTAATACTGACTTTTAATCTAATGATATTAACTTACCATCATAATATAATTGTACCTCTTTTATCCAATCGCCTTTATAATCTTCTTGAATTATATTTTTTACAATTGTATTTATTGTGTACTCTTTTGTTGTTTCATTTAGATAATCTTTCTTCCAAGATACTCTACTCTCTGAATCAGTCTTTGGTTCTATCAATTCAATCCTTACTTTACTATTACCAGGATAAAGCTTAACTTTCATTGGTAAACTATTAAAGCACTCTTTAGATAATACCTTTATAATACTTTCTATCTTTTCTTGAAGTGTACTATCTTTTTTAACTTCTATATACTTAACCTCTTTAGGATCATCTTTAAGTATATGTATAGGTATGTTAATGCTATCTGAATTTTGCTTAATTTTATCCGATTCCTTTAGTGTTGCTTCACTTTGAGATATTTCACTTTCTACTGCAGAAGATGGTTTAACTTCTACTTTATTATCATCATTTACGCTTTTATCACTACATCCTATAACTAAAAATGAAGTAAAAGCTGTTATAAAACTTAATGCTAATTTATTCATAAGTATACCTCTTCTTTTTATATTTATAAATATTATAACATAGTATACTTTATATTTTTAGCATTTTTTATTGGAGTTAATTGATTATTCTATATTTTTTGGCTATAATTTCATTTATTTAATGTAAATTTATATTATCCGCTTTTACATTTATAATATATTTCTCTTCATTATTTAAATTTTCTTTGTTTAAAGTTCCCTTTAACTCTTTTAAATTTTCATCATTTCTATAATGCTCATCAATAAGCATATTACTTGCATTTATACCTGATATAGACTTCATATCTACACTAAAATTATAATTTTTACTTGGTATGTTTATATAAACGCTTGAATTGTATGCATTTATATTTAATTCTTTAGCTATTGGTATATTTGTATCTATATTAATATTTGAACTACTATTACTATTTTGAGTTATATTTATAGTTTTTGGTATAAATTTTTCAATATCATCTACAAATATTTCATTTTGAGCTGAATATATTTCAATTCCACCACTTTCTATATTAACGTTATCTATTCCTATTAATTCCTCTGTAGATAAATATATATGTCCATTAGATTTTATATCTAGGTTTTTAAGTGTTTTCATCCCTTTAGGCAGTGATATATACCCATTTATAGTCTTATAATATACACTATCTAGTAATAGATTATTTTCTATACTTAATCTTGCATAATCAGTAGATGCATTTACATTTATATTATTTGGAACATATATAATTAAACTTTGACTATTATTATAGTAAAATGCATTAATCACATTTTCTATAAATTCTTCTAAATTGTTGCTTATTTTATAATTATATTCATTTTCATTTTCAACTATACTCAATTTATTGCCATCTTCTTTAATATTGTAGTTACTTGTACCTTTTTTTACTACTTTAACTTCATGTCCTTCATATTTTTCTATTATTATATTACTAACTTTAGTATTTACATCTAAATTTTCTATACTTATATTTTTATTATAAATTACTTGCTCTTTATCTAAGCTTTTTTCTATATTAGATATAGTTTGAGTAAAATAAGGGACAGATGATATAGAAAAGTATATAGTGCCAACTATACCAATTACTATTAATATTATTGAAAATATGGTTACCTTTTTATTCATCATCTTTCTCTCCTTCCTTAAAACTATTCTCTTCTTTATTATTAGCTTCTTTTTTCTTACTAGCATTTATATATAGTTTTCTTGTTTTCATCCAACTTTTATATCTATTTACGCTTGTTTTATATATAGATATTATAAATATATATATTTGCCATGCTAGTATCTGACCACCTACAAATGCAATAGACATAAATACATAAAGTCCCATTACCTCATGTGTTTGAGATATAAAATTCATTATTATAGGCATTGTAGCTACATATAAACCAATTAATGAAACTAATATAATACCAACTACAGATAAAAATAATACTATTAAAAATCTTGGAATGAATACTATTAAAGATAGTATACTAAGACCTAATTGTATTATTTTTCTTTTATTTTGGTCATTATTTTCAATATCTAAAGTTAATTTTTCACTAACTCTATCTTTTAAGTTTATATATTGTCTTTTAAAATTTGACTTTATTATATTTATTTTTAGTCTTATACTATTATCTTCTTCTTTATTTTTAGTCTCTGCTATAAGTTCACTAGCTATAGTTTTAGGTGAACCTAGAGATTTTATTATTTCTATATCGCTTTTTCCCTCTATTGTTCCATCTAAAAAGTATTCTTCATAGTCTCTTAATATATCTCCTATTTCTTCTTCTGAAAAACTACCTTTAAGATAATCTCTTAATATATCTAAAAATTCAGCTCTATTCAATATTATCACTCCTTTTACTCTATTAAAATATTTACAGCCTTTACGAAATCTTTCCACTCTACAATTAACTTATTTAAGTTTTCTTTTCCCAAGTCTGTTAATTTATAATACTTCCTAGCAGGTCCCTCACTCGATTCTAATATATATGTGTCAAAATATCCCTCTTTTGTAAGTCTTCTAAGAATAGGGTATATAGTTCCTTCATTAACTTCTATAACTTTAGATATATTTTGCACTATCTCATATCCGTACATGTCCTTTTTAGAAATAAGAGCTAGTACACATATTTCAAGTACTCCTTTTCTAAACTGAGTATTCACAAAACTCCTCCTCTCATTAAGCAGTCTACTGTGTATAACACACTACATTGTTTTATTACAATAGTGATTATATAATAGCACAGTACTTTGTTTTGCACAATAGTAATTTATAATAAGTTAATATTAAAATTATCCTTTAAGTTGATAATTTTGAAAAAGGAGCTATTTTAAGCTTAAATAGCTCCCTATCTTATATTAAATATCCACTATACAAGTAAGCTATAAATATGTATATTATTATAATTAAATTTATTCTAAGTAAATAAGATATTATAAACTCTTTTATATTTATTTTTAATGCCATTTTATTATTAGCTATATATATAATATTTGTGCTAATAGATGTACAACTTAAAATTCCTATTATACAAATTAAAATTTTGGTTTGTATACTTATACTTTTATCTACATTATTTATTCCTATTATAGTGTTATAAAATACATCTATTATAAATCCTACTAACTCATTTATATTTTTAACTTGCAAAATATCTAATACTGGATTAATCAAAATCTTTATTATTTCTATTATTATCTCACTATTTAATATTATCTGCCCTATATATAGAAATATAACTATATTTGGTATAAGATTTATAGATATACTTATGCTTTCTTCTAAATTATCTATAATTGCTTTAAATAGACCTTTACTATCACTATTAGATAAATAATATTTTATTATTTTTTTTAATTTATCCTTTTTAGGGTAACTATTTTTTTTATTACTTTTTAAATAATATGATTTTTTCTTCTTAGATATTGGATATATTCTACTTAATACTATATTTATTAATATTAATACAGTAGTTGACACCGTAATGGCATAAGCTAGATTTATATTTAGATATCCACATATATAAATAACTATTGGGTATGAAAGTATTGAAAAATTTAATATTATATTACAAGCTTCATATTCCTTTAATTTACCTTCTCTATATAATTTATTAGTCATAAACATTCCACAAAATGGATTTGTAAAAATATATACCAATATATTTAAAAAGCTTATACCATCTATTCTAAATAACAATTTTGTATATTTATTTAGATAAACACTTGTTAATTCTAACAATCCATATTCTAAAAATGGCATAAATAAAACACCTATAGTAAATACAATTATTGTATTTAAGACTACTTCTTCTATAAGAAGATATACATTATCATTTCCTAAAAGTCCGTTTTTACTTCCAAAAAATATATTTACTAAGAAAATTAATGCTACAATTCTACTAATAATAAGAATATTTTTATTTTTCAAGTTACATTTTAATATTTCTTTAAACATTCCTATAATTAAATAAAATACAATACACACTTCTATGAAATGTTTCATATTACTTTGAAGCTTATATGATATATGATATATTAAATTCAATACTTGTCCATTTAATTTAATAGGTATAAAAAATATAATTATTCCAATTGCTGTGTATACTATAGATTTTGATAATTTTATAAAATATTCTCTATTATAATCATCTTTTACATTAATTTTATTAATATTTTCCATATCACCACCTCATTTATTATTTTCAATTCTTATTTGATATTTCCTCTATAAAATTTTAAATTACAAATTATTTATATACATTTAGAAGCTAACATCAACTTCTATTATTGCTTATTTTTCCTTATATGGTTATAATAAATTATACTTATTAAGGTAATTTTTTAGAGGTGAATATTTAATGGATATAGATAATAAAAAGACTGTACTAATTCTTACTGCTCAATTTGGTGCAGGACATATAAGTGCAGCAAATGCCATAAAAGACTATATTTTAGAAAAGGATTCTTCTGTTAATGTAATAATAGAAAATTTTATAACAGCTAGTATACCTAGGATGAATAAACCAATGGTAAAACTTTATGAAAACAATACTAAATATGTTCCTGGACTATATAACTACTATTATTATTTAAAAAAGTCCTTTGATTCAAAACATGATATAGCTCATAAATTATATACTCCTAAGCTTATCGAATTTATATTAGATGTAAATCCTGATGTTATTATATCAACGTTTCCTCTTGCTGCTGCTTGTGTGTATAATTTTAAAATTAAATACCCTAGTATTAATATTCCCACACTAACAGTTGTCACAGATGTAGTTGATAGCCTCGAATGGATATATCCAGATACAAGCATGTATTTTGTACCATCATTAGAAATAAAAAATAGATATGTTCAAAAAGGTATTAATCCAGAATCTATAAAAGTAACTGGTGTACCTATAAACAAAAAATTTTGTATTGAGAATAAGACAAAAGAATCTAATAAGTATAAAATTTTATTACTTGGTGGTGGTAGAGGTTTATTTGATATAGATGAAGATTTCATGTATTGGATTGATGAATTTATAGAAAATAGCTGTAATAACATAGAAATAGCTATTGTTACTGGTAAAAATAAGAAGCTTTATGATATATTAAAAGAAAAAAAACCTTTAAACAATATTAAAGTTTTAGGATTTGTTACTGATATGCACAATCTGCTAAGAGAGTATGATTTAATGATAACTAAACCTGGAGGGGCAACACTTTTTGAGGGAATTCTTTCTCAAACACCAGTTGTCGTTAAGCTTCCTAAGGTAGGACAAGAAATAGAAAATGCCCGATTCATAATAGATAAAGGAATTGGATTAGTATATACAAATGATGAAGATTTAAAAGATATTTTTAATAGTATAGCTTCAAATAAATTTGATTCTATATTTAATTTTATGAAGTGCAATATGAAATCTTTTAAAAACACTATAGAAAATGAAAGTATTGGAGACAGTATTTTAAATCTAATAAATAACAAGTAATACACTTGTTATTTATTAGCTTTTTTACATTTATCTAAATATATTATATTGTCTTTTTTGCTTTCTAATACCTTTGTATTTTTATTTCTTAACTTTTTACTAGCATGATTAAATATATTATATGTTATATATATTTCTCCTATAAGAAATAATATATTTACTAACATCTCTAATGTTAATGTTATTTTGTAACTTTCGTTGCTATAATTTATTATAGTGTAATACTTAATAAATATTATAGCTAAAATATGAATATTTATTATATTTGAAATTCTATTAAATTCATTACAAAGATTATACTTTCTTATATTATTTTTTATAATATACTTACTATGACCATTAGCTCTTAGTATATCTGTGTATAAAGCACTTGCTATATCTTTTTTTAATAAATTACTAATAATTATAGCTACTAATATTCCTATTAGGATATATATATCATATGCATATTTTTCAAAGCTTGAATCCATATCTTTTTTTACTAAATGTATTATTATATATATGCAAGAAAATATTATTGCTGTAATGTTTAATCTATGTTGGCTTTTAAATGTATAAAGTGAATAAAGTATTCCTGGCACTATTAATAATATAGCTATATACTCTAGACTTTTCCATTCACTTATATAGCAAACCCCCAAAGGTAAAAGTATATAACAAAGCATATCTAATAGAAAATCTTTTTTCATGGCATCATCCCTTTTTAAATTTTCTAAATTTTCTAAATTTTTAACTTATAGATTAGGCTTATGTTTTTTGATTACTTTATTATAATTTATTTTATGCTAAAAAGAAGGGTATATTACCCTCCTTTTTAATATATTTAAATTATTTTATTACTCCATCAATAGGATTTGTAGTTTCTCCATTTAATAAAATCTCAAAGTGGACATGATTACCAGTTGAATTTCCTGTACTTCCAACTTCCGCTATAGCTTGTCCTTTTTTTACTATATCACCTTTATTAACTCTATTATATGAGTTATGTGCATATACTGTTGTCTTTCCATCAAAATGTTTTACCTTCACAACATTACCATACCCATTTTGACTACCAGAAAACTCTACTATTCCATCATCACTAGCTAATATTTCAGTAGACTTAGGAGCAGGTATATCTATCCCTCTATGAAAATTTGCTTTTTTAGTTATTGGATGTATTCTTTGTCCATATGCAGAGCTTATTTCATAATATGATTTTAAAGGCCATATGCCAGGTATAAAACTTAAATTATTTTTATCTAAATACTCTTTCTTCTCTTTCTCTATGCTCTTTTGGATTTGTATACTATCTATCATTATATTTTCTAATTCTTTTTCTAATGCTTTTTTGTTTTCTTGTAATGAATATTCTTTTTCTTCTACTAGATCCATATCTTCTTCTAAAAAGCTTATACTTATAACTTCTATAGATTCACTTTCTTCTTTTTTTAATTCTAAGTCTAGTTCATTTATTTTTTTAGATATTTCCTTTTGCTTTTGCTCATTTTCTATTAGTCTATCAATTTGTAATTCTGTTGATGCATGTACATTATTGTATGGCAAAATACATACTAATAAAATTAACATATAAGTAAATATATTTTTTCTCATTTTTTCACTCCTTTTAAAACTATTTATCAGTATTAACTATTTTTTACATTTTTATTACATTTTTTATTCAATTTAAGAATTATTGTTAAGTAATAAAGTAAACTTTCCTAATTTTTTATTATAAAAATTTACTTCACCTAAGCGACATGTAGATAAAATACTTTATGCCGTCAACGACTTTGTCAGTTGCTTAAAATATAATTTTTTGTATATAAAAAAGAGCTATTCTCTATTTGAGATAGCTCCTTTACTTTAGTAAATATTTTTTTTGTAATCTGCATATAGTGCTTGAATATCTTCTATATATCCATTTAATTCTAATTGTAACTTTGATACTTTTTCAAAATCATTAAATTCTATAGCTTCTTTTATTTCTGTAAATAGTGATTTTTTAGTTAATGTATCTTTCATAACTTTAAACTTTATATCACATATTTTATTCCATGTAACTTCATCTAAAGCGTCCATATTTTCATTATTATGTAATTTTACACAATTTCTTATTATTTCTCTATCATTTTGTATTATTCTATTATTTAATTCCTTTGTCCACTTGTCTATAGCACCTGTCTTAAATGAATCTATTATAGCTTCTGTGAATACATCTCCCATTTTTAACACGTCTACCTTAGATTTATCTATTTCTAGATTTCTCATATTTTCATAAACAGTTGCTGGTGGTACTGAGAATCTTTCATTTCTCTCTTCAATTGTATAATACTCAAATACATCATTTTCATCTCTGTATGATCTATTTTTTTCTAAATAAAAACTTTCTTCTCCTATATCTTTAGATATTTCTTTTTCAAGTTCCTTAGTTGTTAATTTACTTTTAGCTACTGCTTTTATTCCATCTAACATAGTTTGGTAACATCCAGCTACAACTAAGTATGTATTTGAAAGTGGATTTGGAGATCTTAGTTCAAATCTTACTGTTTTAGGGTTTTTAATATCTCTTACTAACCCTACTAATACAGATCTATTTCTTGATGGTAGTTTATAGCTATGACCTAGAGATGTAACTATACAAACAGGTGCTTCAAACCCTGGAACCAGTCTATTAAATCCATCATTAGTTGCCGTTACTATAGGATTTAATACTTCATAGTTTTTAAGGATACCCATAAGTGCTCCATAACCAATTTCACTTACATAATCTTTATTCATATCTCTTGGCGCAAATAAATTTTTTATACTTCCATCCTTTAATTTTGCACTAACTCCTACGTGAGTGTGTCCTCCACTACCTGCAACTCCATGTATAGGTTTTGCTTTAAATGTTACTTCAAGTCCATGAGACGTAAATACGTCTTCTATTATCTCCCTTACTAATAACTCATTGTCCGCTGTTTGTATAGGGCTAGAAAATTTCCATGATATTTCTAATTGCTCCATCGCGTGGTTAGTTTTACCATCTATACTTATAGAACTATTTATTCCCCCTACTTCTTTATGTGCCATTTCTGGATTTATTCCCATTTTTTGAAGTACTATTATTGACTTTTCTAGGCACGTTCTTATTATTCCATGTGTTCTTTTCCAGTACTGTTCTTTTAAGCTTTGAGATACCGATAATTTCTCTAAGTCAGCTTTATCTTCTGGAGTATTTACCCAAAACTCTAATTCAGTTGCAGCTGTTAGTATTATATCTTCTATATCATCTGCTTTTTCTATTCCTATATTATTTATAAGATGTGGATATTCCCTAAATAACTCTATTATAGAGTTTTTAAAATATTTTTCTGATTTTTTAAGTATTCCCCTTGAACAAACTTTTTTATTTTCATGTATTAAAAATGCAGGTATTCTAAGGGTACCTACAGGCAAATTAGTTTCTTCATCTATATGCTCAAAATTATAATCTATAAACCATGTACACTCTGTATCTGGCATTAAATCTACCTTAGCATTGTTTAATGTAGCAATATTATAAAGCTCAACACTTGAACCATCAGTTTGAACTGCCGATTCTAAGAAATTATCTATATCATCTAAAAACAATTCCATAGGTATTTTTTCATCAGTTGCATTTCCACCTAAGTCAACACCCATTAATGATACAAACTTTATATGCTTGTTTTTACTTAATATATCTCTAAGATTTTTTTCATTATGATTATCTCTTTCTATTGTATATAATAGTTTTTGCATTTAAGCACACTCCCCTATAAGATATGTATTTTGTACTGAAAAATATACACGATACCTAAAACTTTTATATTTTAATTTTTATAAATCGTTTTGTTCGTATTTTAATTTATACTTATTATATATTAAGCTTTTAAAGTTCGCAATATTTTTATTAATTTATATTTTAAACATATTCACGATATTACTTATTACTGTTTTTTATACATTTATTTAACATTTTTATCAATATAGGGTATACTAAAGTAAGATGTATTTTTATATATTAATACAAGTAATTTTATAATTTAATTATACATTTTATCACAAGATAAGATTATTAGGAGAGAAGTATTATGGAATATATAGTTTTTGACTTAGAATTTAATCAAGGCTTTGACAAAAAAATTAATAAGACAGTATCTAATGAAAAATGTCCTTTTGAGATAATTCAAATAGGTGCAATTAAATTAGATAGCAATTTTAATCTAATAGATACCTTTAATAGCTATGTAAAACCTCAACTATACAAAAAAATTCATCCTTTTGTTGGTAAAATGACTAATATCACTATAGATGATGTTTTAGATGCACCTACCTTTCCACAAGTTTATAAGGATTTTAAAAAATTTATTTCTACTAAAAATCCTGTGCTTTGTGTATGGGGAACTGGTGATTTAAAAGAGCTATATAGAAATATAAATTACTATAGTCTACCTTCTAAAACTTTGCCTAAATCATATATAAATATACAACATCACGCTTCAAATTACTTTAATAATCCCGCTGGAAAAAGTATTGGTCTTCAAAATGCTATTAATATATTAGGATTAAATCAAGACAAATCATATCATAATGCTTTAAATGATGCATATTATACTTCTCAAGTGTTTATTAAAATATATAATCCAAGTATAGTTCCTGATGTATATATGTATACTACAGTTAAAGCACCTTGTTCTTCTAAAAGAAGTCAAAAAAAGCAATTAGATTATGATAAACTATTCAAAGAATTTGAAAAACTTCTTGAAAGACCATTAACTCGTGAAGATAAAAAAATTATTGATTTAGCATATAAGATGGGGAAAACTGGCCAATTTTTAAGTGGTGAACCTAAATATAAAAAAAGATAGAGTATATACTCTATCTTTTTTTATTTAAATATTTATAAATAGCATCTTCATAAGCTCATACTGAGCAAATTCTACACTTTTTATTTCTTTACTTTCACTTCTATTTAGCTCTTTTTCTCCTATAAATACATCTTTATCACCTATATTGGCATATAGTTCATTTAATATATTTAAAAAGTCACATACCTTAACAGATTCTTCTTTTGACTTTAGCAAGGTTATATATTCATTCTCTCGATCTTCATATAAACACTCTATTCCATATAGTATATTATCTTCTTTTATATAAATAACCTCTCCGCCTAAAGATTCTCCTTTTTCTAATTTATGCTTAAGCTCTAATAATTTCATTTTGTCCCCCTTAATATAAATTTTTCTTATGATTTAATATAATCATGCTACTATACATTATATTAAGGTGATATAAAATTTATTAATAATTATTTTATGACTAATTCTATAGGACAATGATCAGATCCTAATATTTGTGTATGTATATCAGCACTAACTAATCTATCTTTCATATCATCACTTACTACAAAGTAATCAATTCTCCATCCAGAATTATTTTTTCTTGCATTAAATCTATAAGACCACCAAGAATATACGCCTTCTTTATCTACATTAAAATATCTATATGTATCTATAAATCCAGAATCTAAAAGTTCTGTAAATTTATTTCTTTCTTCATCTGTAAATCCTGCATTTTTTCTATTAGTTTTAGGATTTTTTAAATCAATCTCTTTATGAGCAACATTTAAATCTCCACATACTACAACAGGCTTTTTAGTATTTAATTCTAATAAATAATTTCTAAAATCATCTTCCCATTTCATTCTGTATTCTAGTCTTTTTAATTCACTTTGAGAGTTTGGTGTATATACTGTTATAAAGTAAAAGTCATCAAATTCTAAAGTTATTACTCTTCCCTCTTTATCATGTTCTTCTATATTTAACCCATAAGATACACTTAAAGGTTCTATTTTAGAAAATATAGCAGTTCCTGAATATCCCTTTTTTTCTGCATAATTCCAATATTGGTGATATCCTTTTAAATCAAGGTCTATTTGACCTTCTTGAAGCTTTGTTTCTTGTAAACAAAATATATCTGCATCTACTTCATTAAAGTAGTCTAAAAATCCTTTTGTTACACACGCCCTTATTCCATTTACATTCCAAGATATTAATTTCATTTATTCCTCCTAAGTTTATTATTGTATTTTTATATTACCCAGTTTTAATTATTATCAATCTATATTATTAAACCTTAATTTATTTGCAAATTCTGAAGGATTAATTGATGATACATATAGCCCTGTACTTAATTCAAATCCTCCAAAACTATATTTCCTAGGTATTATATGCATATGAAAATTATAATACTCATCACATTTTATTTTATTTGGATGTGTATGTATATATAGATTAAAAGGACTATATCCTCTTACCTTATATAGTTTTTTAAATAATTTTTCAAATATTTTAGATAATTCATCTATATGTTTGTCTTCCATGTTTTCAAATCTAATTTTGTCTTTTGATATAATTCTTATCTCACCGCTATATCTAGTGGCATAAGGAACTAAAGCTAAAAAGTATTTACCATTGTATATAGTTCTTTTAAATTCTTTAATTTCTTTATTTATTGTATCTTCATATAAAGATGATTTATTTTGATTATAATAATCCTTTGCTATATTTATTTCATTGTATATTTCTGGTGGTACAATTGATAGAGATATGATTTGAGTATGAGGATGATCTAATGATGCACCTGATTTTCTTAAAAAGTTTTTAAAAATACTAACATACTCTATCCCTTTATCATTTATTAAATTTTTATATCTATTTTTATACATCTCAAACATATGAATAAACTCTTCTTTAGTCATGTTATAAAAATTACCATTGTGCCTATAGGTATCTATCATTACTTCGTGAATGCCATATATGTCTTCTTTTTCATCATTTATTATAGGAAATTTATTATTTACAGATTTTACAAGCCATCCATTTTTATCACATACCTTATATTTTTCATCCTCTATAAATTCTTCATTTCCTCTACAAAAAGGACATTTTACTTCATACTCATTGTATATTTCCACTTCTTCATAATTTTTAGCTTTATCCATAGGCCTTTTTGACCTATCCTTTGCTACTATTATTTTATCATTATTCATGTTATCTATTATTAAGTTACTCATTTATAACACCTCTTAGAAATACATTCTTTATTATAAAAGCCTTATACTATTGATTTTACATTATATATCCATTTTTTTGCTACTTTTTTAATATCTTTAACTATTTGTGTATATTCTTATATTTATGTATACAAGATTTTTCACGCCATATATGCTACTATAATCTTGAAATTATAAATTGACTTTTTAAAGCTATCTATGGAAAATCTACTATAAAGCTTTATCGTCATAATATTATTTCCTATGGGCTATAAAATTGTCTGGTTATTTTAATTATATAGGAGGTAGTTTAAATGAAATATTCACAGAGAGTATCTGCTATGCAGTCTTCTCCAATAAGAAAGTTAGTTCCTTATGCACTTGATGCAAAATCTAGAGGAATTAAAGTTTATCATTTAAATATAGGCCAACCAGATATAAAGACTCCAAAAGGATTTTTTGAAGCAGTAAAAAACTTTGATAGTAATGTATTAGAATATGCTGTATCTAATGGTATTCCAGAATTAATAAAATCACTTCAAGATTATTATACTACATATGATATGCATTTTGATAAAGATGAAATACTAATTACTAATGGAGGTAGTGAAGCAATACTTTTCACTCTTATGGCAATATGTGATCCAGGAGATAATATAATAGTACCAGAACCTTTTTATACTAACTACAATGGCTTTAGTCAGTGTATAAATGTAGAAGTAAATCCTATAACAACTAAAGCTGAAAGAGGATTCCACTTACCATCTAAAGAAGAAATCACATCAAGAATCAATTCGAAAACTAAGGGTATATTACTTTCCAACCCAGGTAATCCAACAGGAACAGTTTATACGAAAGAAGAAATAGATATGATAGGTAAAATAGCTATAGAAAACAACTTATGGATAATAGCAGATGAAGTTTATAGAGAATTTGTATACGATGGTCTTTCATATACAAGTTTCGGTAATGTAAAAGAAATAGAAGATAGAGTTGTTATAATAGACAGTGTATCTAAAAGATACAGTGCTTGTGGAGCAAGAATTGGTTCTATAGCATCTAAAAATAAAGGGCTTATAGCACAAATATTAAAACTTTGCCAAGGAAGACTTTGTGTACCTACATTAGAACAAATAGGCTCAGTTGAGCTATATAAGACTCCAACTTCATACTTTAAAGAAGTTAATGAGGAATATAGAAGAAGAAGAGATGTTTTATATAATGAATTAATGAAGGTTGATGGTGTAGTTTGTAAAAAGCCTACTGGTGCATTTTATATAGTTGCTAAGCTTCCTGTTGAAAATGCTGAAGATTTCGTTATATGGATGCTAAAAGATTTTAATAAAGATAATGAAACAGTTATGGTTTGTCCTGCTGAAGGATTCTACTCAACAGAAGGCTTAGGTCGTGATGAGATTAGGCTTGCATATATATTAAATGAAGATGACTTATTAAAAGCTGCTTCTATATTAAAAGAAGGACTTGAAAAATACGTAGAACTAAAAAAATCTCAATTATCATCTGCTGATGCTTAATATAATTTCCTTGTATGTAAAAAAAGAGGTATAATTTTTACCTCTTTTTTATTTATTTTCATAATATAAAATTTTTCTTATATATTTATCTGAAGTTTTCTTGATTTAGTATATCTTCTAAAGTATTTATAGCGTCCTATATCTTTTTATATCTTCATCATTTAATTTACTTAATTTATCTTCTAGTTTTTGGCTTAACTTTTCCATAAAATCTGATGCAAGATTCATTCCCTTGTCTGTTATACTTATTAAATACTTTCTTCTGTCTGATAAATCTCTAGTTCTTATTACATATCCTTTTTCTGTTAAATCATCAACCATGCTAGTTAAACTCCCCTTTTCTATGTTTAACTTTGAACATAGATCGGTCATACTTATATCCCCATAGTTTTTGATAAACATCAAAGCTCTTAATTGCGTTTTATTAACATTTTTTATAGAAGAATATTCTTTTAAATATTCTAAATATAAACTTGAATATATTTTTGGAAATGTTCTTGATAAAAACGCGATTGTATCTGATACTACGTGGTTCATTTTGCCTCCTTAGATGTTTATATATATTTCTTTTTCTAACTATTAGTTTACATTATAAATCTAATTAAGACAATACTTTTTATTTTATTTTAAAATAATTTTATTATATATTTTTATTTTGTATTATTTTATATTAAAAAAGTACCATATAATATGGTACTTTTAAAAATTTATACGTGTAAGTCTATTGTCATTCCTATTTGCTCTTTAAACTCTTCTATTGCAGGATCTAAATATTCTTTTACAAATTCTACAACTTGTTCTGGAGCTCTACCTATGAAGTTTTTAGGATCCATTACAGATAGTATTTCTTCTCTAGACATTTTGAAAGAATCATCATTTATTATAAGCTCTATTAAGTTGTTATCTTTACCTTCTTGCTTTACTCTATAAGCTGCTTGCATAGAGTACTCTCTTATTATTTCGTGAAGTTCTTGTCTATCTCCACCTCTTTTTACAGCTTCCATAAGTATATTTTCTGTAGCCATAAATGGAAGTTCTTCATTTATATGTTTATTTATCATGTTTTCGTAAACTACTAATCCATTAGTTACATTTATACCTATTTCTATTATAGCATCTGCTGCCATAAATGCTTGTGGTATAGATAATCTCTTGTTTGCTGAATCATCTAAGCTTCTTTCTAACCATTGAGTAGCTTGTACTAATGCAGGACTTATTGATTCTGCTATTATATATTTAGAAAGTGATGCTATTCTTTCACTTCTCATTGGGTTTCTCTTATATGCCATAGCAGATGATCCTATTTGATTCTTTTCAAATGGTTCTTCTATTTCTTTTAAACTTTGTAGTAATCTTATATCATTAGTCATTTTATGCATACTTTGTGCTATACCAGATAATACACTTAACACTTGATAATCTAATTTTCTAGTATATGTTTGTCCACTTACTGCATAAGAAGATTTATATCCCATCTTTTCACAAACTAACTTATTAAGTTCTTTTACTTTTTCATGATCTCCTTCAAATAGACTTAAGAAACTTGCTTGAGTTCCAGTTGTACCTTTAACTCCTCTTAGCTTCATATTATCTATTCTGTAGTTTATATCTTCTAAATCTAGTATTAAATCTTGAGCCCATAATGTAGCTCTTTTACCTACTGTTGTAAGCTGTGCTGCTTGGAAATGTGTAAATCCAAGTGTTGGAACGTCTTTATACTTTAATGCAAACTCTCTTAAGTTGTTTATTAAGTTTACAAGCTTTATTCTTATAAGTTTTAAAGCCTCATCCATTTGTATAACATCTGTATTATCTCCAACATAAGCTGAAGTAGCACCTAAATGTATTATACCTTTAGCGCTATCACATTGAAGTCCATATGCCTTTACATGACTCATTACATCATGTCTTACTTCTTTTTCTATCTTTCTAGCTTCATCAAAATTTATATTATATATGTTAGCTTTTAATTCTTCTATTTGTTCATCAGTTATATTTATTCCTAATTCCTTTTCACCTTCTGCAAGTGCCACCCATAACTTTCTCCAAGTTGAGAATTTAAATTGTGGAGAGAATATATAGCTCATATCCTTGCTACAATATCTATCTATTAAAGGGTTTTGGTATGTACTATATTTTTTATCTATCATAATTTTTCGCACCTTCCTTAAGTTGTTATATAATAATTATATAAAATATTACGAACCATAACAAGTTTTTTTTTATTTATGTTCATTTTATTTGTTATTTAACGTAAGATTTTCTTTTTGCATCATATAATCTATACTTTCACTATCAACAAAATTTAATACATATTTATACCTTATAGCATAGTATTTATCACTCCAACCTAATTGCTTCTTTATATCAGATTCATTAGCACCTAGTCTTAGTGCTATAGCAGCATAAGAGTGTCTAAAATCTTTTGCAGAATATTGGCAAAGCCCAGCATTATCTAACGCTTTTCTAACTATTAATCTGACATTTCTATCGGTTATAGAATTACTTTTTTGAGTTGTAAATACAAAATCTTCTGTAGGCATTATAACCTCTGATAATCCAGAATAATTTCTGTAATCCTCTAATAGCTTAAAACAATATGGATGTAATTTTACTATCCTTTCTTTTCTTTTTTTGCCAAGTCTTACATAGTGGTTATCTTTTTCATCTACCATAAGATCTTTCCATTTTAAACTAACTACTTCATTTAATAAACATCCTGTTGTTACTAAAAATACTATTATAGCTCTATCTCTTATAGTTAACTTATATATGGAATCTACTAGTTGATTTATTTCTTGAATACTTAACACATCATCTTTAGTTTTTATTCTAGTTACTTCAGGCTTTTCTACATATCTAAATGGGTTTACTTCTATATATTCTTCTTTCATTAAAAAATTATAGAAACTATGTAAATAACTATATATCTTTTCTGATGTTGACTTTGCATAGTTTTCTTTTACATTATCGATAAATTTTTGACAATCTTCTTTATCTACATATAAGAGTTCTTTATCATCTATAAACTCTTTAAATGCTATTATTTTTGATAAGTAATCATGCCTAGTTGCTGGGTTAAGTTTTTTCGAAAAGTTTTTAAAAATCTCATATTCATAATCATCTAATTCTATAATTTTATTCATATATTTATCCTTTCATTTCATATATTATATTTAGTTGACACCTTATAATTTTTATTGGTATACTCTAAGTTGACGTTAATTTAGTATATTAAAATTTTATGTTGGAGGAACTTTTTAATGGCAAATTTAATAGAAATTTTCAAAGCCGTAATACTTGGTATTGTCGAAGGTATAACTGAATGGTTACCTGTAAGTAGTACTGGCCATATGATACTAGTAGATGAATTTATGCACCTTAATTTTTCGGATACTTTTGTAAATACATTTTTAGTTGTAATACAACTTGGTGCAATACTAGCAGTCATTATCATATTCTTTAAAAAACTAAATCCTTTTGATAGTTCAAAAACTTCTATTCAAAAGAATGAAACAATAAGCTTATGGCTTAAAGTTATAGTAGCTGTTTTTCCATCTGCAATATTAGGATTTTTGTATGATGATAAAATAGAAGCAGCTTTCTTTAATGCTACAACAGTTGCTATTGCACTTATAGTATACGGTATAATCATGATACTACTTGAGAATAGAAATAAAAAACCTAAGTATAATGATTTCTCTCAAGTAACTTATAAGTTAGCTATCGGTATAGGTTTATTCCAGTGTTTAGCTTTAATACCTGGAACATCTAGATCTGGATCTACTATAATAGGTGCAATACTTCTTGGTACATCTAGATATGTAGCTGCAGAATTTTCATTTTTCTTAGCTATACCTACTATGCTTGGGGCTAGTGCACTAAAACTTGCTAAAGCTGGTTTAGCATTTAGTGGACTTGAGTGGGTTGTACTTCTAACTGGTTCTATAGTGGCTTTTGTAGTTTCAGTATTTGTTATAAAGTTTTTAATGGATTATATCAAAAAGCACGACTTTAAAGTATTTGGATACTATAGAATAGTCCTAGGTATAATAGTTTTAGCTTATTTTTACCTTATAAAATAGTATCTTTATAAATTTTATATAAATATAAAAGTCTTCATTTGATTATCTAAATGAAGACTTTTATAATGCATATTAAACCTGATAATACTCTTATAATGTTTATAATGTTTTATTTACTATAAGAAAATACTTATGTTTTTCTTATAGTTTCAAACTTATATATTTGATTCTATAAGAAGTTTTATTATATCACTAGATTCTTCATTAAATGCAGTTATTATAGTCAAATCATCACAAGCTCTATTTATAGCCGAATATACTTTATTTAAATCTCCTACAAAATCGTTTATTTGATAATCCTGACTTCTATCTATTATTTTATGATTGTATAACATTTCTAACTCACATAATATTAAAGCTTTGTATTCTAAATTACTCATATTATAAATATTAGAAATGGTTATTCCAAACTTTTCACTCATATTAGTTAAGTCTTCATCTGCACATATATAAGGTATTTCTGCTTCATCTAATGCCTTTCTTAGCATATATTGGAAGTATATCATTTTTCCACTTTTTAATTTCTTTTTATTGTATGGATATACTATTCCTATATCACTATAATTTAATCCTTTATCTTCTACTAAATGCTCTATCTCCCATATTACAGAGCTTATTTGTTCATCTAAATCACTAACTTTTATTATATCTACAGATTTACCTTCTTCTCTTTTAGATATACTTTTATAAAATTCATTATAAGTTTTATTTTCTCTTAAAGAATGTATATAATTATTTGCATTTTCAGAGAAATTATTTACAAATTCCACTAATCTTTTAGTTTGTTTATAATTATCTTTTAATTCTATTATTTCATCAAACGCTAGATTGTTTACATTGGGTTTGAATATGTTTAAATCATTACTTATATTTGAACTCTCACATGAATACACATTGAATATGTGTTTAGTTTTATATAAGAATTCTTTTAAGAAATATATTTCCTCACTTGAATACTGTTCGCCTTTATCTACAAATATTCCTTTAAACATCTTCTTATTTTTTATTATATTTTTAGCTTGCTTTATAAGGTTTTCAAAAGCTTTTTCATAGTCCTTTTTTAATAAACTATAGTTTATTACTAAATTGTATTTTTTAGCTAGCTTAAATATAAAAGAGCTATATGTATGTATTTCTAAATTGTTATTATTTTTATATAATAATTTAACCTTTTCTCTAAGCTCATTACATCCTTGTTTTGATGGTGTTATTATTAAAAATTTATGATGTGGATATATTCTAGCTAATTTTATAGCTCTAGATAACATTATTGCTGTTTTACCAGTACCTGGTGCTCCTTTTAAGAGTATATCACCATATTTTATAGATATACTTTTAATAAGCTGACTTTGATTTAGCATAGTCGCACTATACTCATAGTCATCACTATAAAAAGATATCTTTTTAAAATTTTTATTTAAGTGATATTTACTATTAAGTAAATAATACTCAGGGCATACGTCCATCATAAATAAATTTAATGTTACTTCATTATTTGATTCTTCTAGGTAATTATCTAGTAGTTTTTTATCATTCATTATTTCTTCAAGTTTACTTTTGTCTATTATATGTTTATATATAAATTCGCTAAATCCATAATCTTCTTCTATATCTACATATGGCATAACAAAAACATAATTATATTTTATATCACTATGAGACTGCTTCATTTTTAAACTTAACAGGTCATTTTCTTCACTCATAACCTCTAATAGGTCTTCTTCTAGGATATAGAATATATCTTCTGTTGTATCCATAAATTTTATAAATAGCGCTTTATTGTCTTTTATATATAACATATCTGTATTGATCCCTTTAAATGGTGTTACTTTAGGTATTATTTTTACATCTCTTTCTATATTTTCATAGAATACTTTTTCTACTTCTTTTATTTTTAAAGCATCTAGTTCAGAGTCAATATTTATGTAATTTTTCACCTGATATTCCCCCTCGCTTACTAATAATTATAGCATTTAAACTTATAATTTACTATATTTACTATGTATTCTATAAACTTCTTAATTTATATTAATTTAATTATATAAATTGTATCATTATATTATAGTTTTTACAAAAATAGGGAAGTTTATAACTCCCCTTAAAATTTTTAATGTCTATAATGTTCTTCCATCCAAATATTCATTTTTCTTCTTACTTCATTTTCTTTTACTTCATCAAAATAAGCATCATCTATATTATAAGTATCTACTAGATTGTATGATTCTATAGGGTATTCTAAAAAGTTGCCATTTTTATTTATAAATCCTATTGTCATTATTTCATAATTATCTTCATTTTTATTAAGAACTACTCCATATTCAACTTCTTTTTCTTTATCATTAACTTTAGTCATTTTTACATACTGATTTTTTGATAATTGTTTTAGCATACTAGCACTCCTTTTATTTATAATAAACTTACACATATTTAGTATTTCCAATTTTCTTGCTTATATTTAATCTTTATATACATAAGTATTGTACTATATTGTATTTTTGTTTCTTTATATAAAAAAATGCATACTTATAAAATTTTAAGTATGCACTCTTTTTAAAGCTATATTATTTTTTTAAGTTTATGACTTCATCAAGTACTACATCACTACCTATTTCTTCGTATGTTCCTGGTTGTGATTTTAACTCTTTATATTTAGGTTTTTCTATCACTACTCTAATGTTTTTGCTATCTTTTGGTGATTGTAAATAAGTTTTATCACCTTTATTATCATTATCTGCTGTAGACTCTGATTGTTCTAGTTTTTTTCCTTTGTCATCAAATACTGTCATTCTATATTCATCCCACGTACCTTTTTTGTAAGAATTTTTGATTATCATATCAAAAGGTGTTATAGAAATTGAATTAACTTTTACAAAATCATTTTCAACATTTTCTAAATTTATAATATTTCTTAATTCTTTATTTACTTTTACTGGAATGTTAAAAGCCCAAGTTCCCCAAGTTACATCATCTTTATCACCTTCATTTATAGCATAGTTATCTATAACTTTTAATTTAGTCTTAAATGTAAATTCATTTGGTACTTCTTCTTTTATTTCATTTATTTTATATTTTTGTACTCCAACAAATGTATACTCATCAATAAATTTTCCTTCTAACCCTGCAAATCCAGTTGAATCTAGTTCTTTATCACTAAAGCTAACTTTATTATAAGCTTCTTCTATTATTAATTGATTCATATCTAGTTTTTTCCCATTTCCCCAAGAAGTATATTTAAATGGTTTTTCATTTTCAACTACATAAGTTATATATAATGATTGCCCATCGCATACAACTTCTGAAAGTGTAACCCCTATCCCATTTGAATATGCTGTTTCATTAATAGCTGTAGAATATTGAGAATAATTTCCTGGGAAGTAAATATTTTTTTCTATTGCTTCAAAAACATTACCTACAAAAGGTATTTTAGATGCTAACGCTGGGTTTAAAGCTCCTAGTGTAAGTATTCCAACTAAGCTTGCAGCAGCTATTTTAGGCAAATTATTTCTTTTATGATTTTTATTTTTCTCTTTTAATGCCTTTGATACTCCCTTTTCTATAGCTTCATCTATATCTAAAGGTATATTTATATTATCATATTTCTTATTGCTCATTTATCTCGCCCTCCATTAATATTTCCTTTAGTTGCTTCTTTGCTCTTCTCATATGGCTTTTAACTGTATTTATTGGTATATCCATATTTTGAGAAATCTCTTCAATAGTCATGTCATTAAAGTACTTTAAAATAATAACCATTTTGTATTGCTCTCTTAAACTATCTATTGCATCATATAAATCTAATTTTTCTTCTATTGAAATTTCCTTTGCTTTTTCAACTATATTTGCTTCTTCTTCTATGTAAACTATCTTGTCTTCCTTCTTTGAATAATCTATAGCTACATTTATTAGCACTTTTGTTATCCAAGTTTTAAAAAATTTTGGTTCACTCAATTTATTTATATTTAATAATCCCTTGTAAGTAGTCTCTTGTAATATATCTAAAGCTTTTTGCTCATCTTTTACGTAACTATATGCAATTTTGTAAAGAGATGCTTTATGAACTTTCATCAATTCTGTAAATGCTTTTGAGTCCCCTTTTATAGCCTTTTTAACTAGCTTTATATTAGACTCTCCTTTTTTTCTTCCTTGCCAAGGCAATGTTAATACATTTCCCATATGTTCCTCCTTTTTTTCAATGTGCCATGACACAAAATGTATACAACAATTAGACTGACATAAATACTAAAAAGTTGCAAATTTTTATATTTTTTATAAATTTATATATGATTAGAAAATTTAAATATTAATAAAGGGCTCTAATACTAACTTTTATACAAATAAAAAAAGAGAGTAAATTACTCTCTTTTTTACTTAGCATATTCAATTGCTCTTGTTTCTCTTATTATACTAACTTTTATTTGACCTGGATATTCTAATTCATCTTCGATTTTCTTAGTCATATCACGAGCTAATAAATGTATATCTTCATCGCTTACATTTTCAGGTTTAACCATTATTCTAACTTCTCTACCTGCTTGTATAGCAAACGATTTTTCTACACCATCATAAGAGTTTGCGATCTCTTCTAGCTTTTCAAGTCTCTTTATATACGCCTCTAATGTTTCTCTTCTAGCACCTGGTCTTGCTGCTGATATAGCATCTGCCGCAGTTACTAAAACAGCTTCTATTGTTTGAGGTTCATAGTCTCCATGGTGAGTACTCATAGCATGTATAACTTCTTTAGATTCTTTATATCTTCTTAATAAGTCCATACCTATTTCTACATGTGTACCTTCCATTTCATGGTCAACAGATTTACCTATATCATGAAGTAAACCAGCTCTTTTAGCTAATTTTATATCAGCTCCTATTTCAGCTGCCATTATACCTGCTATATGTGCAACTTCAATAGAATGTTTAAGTACATTTTGTCCATAACTAGTTCTGTAGTTAAGTCTACCTAATAGTCTAATTAACTCTGGATGAAGTCCGTGCACTCCTGTTTCAAATGCTGCTTGTTCCCCATATTCCTTAATTATATTATCTACTTCTTTTCTAGCTTTTTCTACCATTTCTTCTATTCTAGCTGGATGTATTCTTCCATCTGCTATTAGCTTTTCTAAAGCTATTCTTGCAACTTCTCTTCTTATAGGATCAAATCCTGATAAAATTACAGCTTCTGGAGTATCGTCTATTATTAAATCAATTCCTGTTAAAGTTTCTAGAGTTCTTATATTTCTTCCTTCTCTACCTATTATTCTACCCTTCATTTCATCATTTGGTAAATTAACTACTGTAACAGTTGTTTCTGCAACATGGTCTGCTGCACATTTTTGTATAGCATAACCTATTATTTCTCTTGATTTTTTTTCAGCTTCTTCCTTAGCTTGAGATTCTATCTCTTTTATCATTATAGACATTTCACGTCTTACTTCTCTCTCAGCATTAGTTAATATTATCTCTTTTGCCTTATCAGAAGTTATACCTGATATGTTTTCTAATTTTTCAAGTTGCTTTACTTTTATTTCTTCTACTTCTTCTTCTTTTTTTGCTACATTTTTAAGCTTATCACTTAAACTATTTTCTTTTGATTCTAGGTTATATAATTTCTTATCTAGAACTTCTTCTTTTTGTATTATTCTTCTTTCGTATTTTTGTAAGTCATTTCTTCTTTCTTTGTTTTCTCTTTCAGCTTCAGTTCTCCACTTGTGGATTTCTTCCTTAGCTTCTAGTTGCTTTTCTTTTTTAATAGTTTCTGAGTCTCTATTTGCTTTATCTATAATTTCTTTGGCTAAGCTTTCTGCTTGTCCAATTTTAGTCTCAGATATATTTTTTCTTACAAAATATCCAGCTATAATACCTATTGCTGCCCCTATCAAAAGCATTACTACAGTCTCTATGACATCCACCTCCTTTAGTTAATATCCCAAAATGTCACTTCTAAGATTTTAATCGTTAAAGTACAATCATAACTATGATATACGTTTATAAACTATAAGTATTTTCATAATCTATGTTGTAATAACAACAAAATACCTTTATTTATATTTATCTAAGAATATTTATATATAGAACTAAATTTAGATATTTTATTTCTCTTTAATTTTATAATTTTTTCTAACTCATGTCAAGTTAATAGGAGGTGTATGTTTAAGTTATTATTGCTTATCTATTTCATCTTCTAATGGTGCATTTTCTTTATTTTCATCTAATTTGTAGTGTGCTCTTACCTTCTCATCTATTTCTGCTATTAAATCAGGATTATCTGATAAGAATTTCTTAACATTTTCTCTACCTTGTCCTAATTTTATATCATTATAGCTATACCAAGCTCCTGACTTTTTAACTACATCTATATCTGCTGCTATATCTAATAAATCTCCAACCTTAGATATACCTTCACCATACATTATGTCAAACTCTGTTTGCTTAAATGGTGGTGCAACTTTATTTTTAACTACTTTTACTCTTGTTCTACTTCCGATTACTTTATCGCCTTGTTTTATACTATCTACTCTTCTAACATCAAGTCTTACAGATGAGTAGAATTTAAGCGCACGCCCACCTGTTGTTGTTTCTGGATTTCCAAACATTATACCAACTTTTTCTCTTAATTGGTTTATAAATATTGCAACACAATTAGATTTTTTTATTGAACCTGTTAATTTTCTAAGCGCTTGAGACATAAGTCTAGCTTGAAGACCAACGTGAGAGTCTCCCATGTCCCCTTCTATTTCAGCTCTTGGAACAAGTGCTGCAACTGAATCGACTACTATTATATCTATAGCTCCACTTCTTATAAGTGCTTCTGCTATTTCTAGTGCTTGTTCCCCTGTATCTGGTTGAGATATTATTAAGTTATCTATGTCAACTCCTAATGCTTTTGCATATACTGGGTCAAGTGCATGTTCTGCATCTATAAATGCTGCTATTCCACCTTGTTTTTGAGCTTCTGCTACTGTGTGAAGTGCAACTGTTGTCTTACCTGAAGATTCCGGTCCATATACTTCTATTATTCTTCCCTTTGGTAATCCACCTATACCAACTGCAATATCTAGCCCTATTGAACCTGTTGGTATAACATCTATATTCATAGATGTAGCTTCTCCTAATTTCATTACTGACCCTTTCCCAAAGTCTTTTTCTATTTGACCTAACGCTTGGTTAAGTGCTTTTAATTTATCTTGTTCTATACTCATTTATATCCATCCCTTTCTTTCGCTTTTTACAAACATTTGTTCTGTAATATAGATTATATACTAATTTTTAATTACAGTCAATTAATAAAAATTTGTTTTTACATTTATATTATTTTCCTATATTAAAATTTTACCATACTAATTTTATTTATAAACCTTTATTTACATTTTTATACATTTTATATAAAACTTATGTTTTAGTATAACTTGTATCTGTGTAAATTAATATTTACACTTTAGCTTATATTTAAAACTGTATTTTGTATAAAGTAAAAAGCGGGCAGTTTATGCCCACTTTTTATTATTTACTATTCATGAATAATTCTTTATTTTTATATAAGTATTCCCATCCTGAGTAAAGTGTTAGAAGTGTTGCTATTAATATAGATATATCTCCTATCATAATTAATAGTGAATTGTTAAAGTTTGCTCCTAATAATAATACTATTATAGCTACCATTTGGCTTATAGTCTTTAACTTTCCTCCTCCACTAGCTGCTATTACTTTTCCATCAGCTGCTGCTATTGCTCTTAGTATACTTACTGTTAGCTCTCTCGCTACTATTATTATTACCATCCAACTTGCTACTAAGCCACTTTCTATCATACATATTAATGCTGATAAAACTAATAACTTATCTGCAAGTGGATCCATAAATTTCCCAAAGTCTGTAACTAGATTATGCTTTCTTGCTATGTGTCCATCCATAGCATCTGTTATTGATGCTACTACAAATATTATACAAGCTATTAAATATTTGTTAGGTATGTTAAGTAACATTACTATTATAAATACTGGTATTAAGAATATCCTAAATAAAGTTAATTTATTTGGTAAATTCATTTATAATACATCTCCCATTAAATCATATTCTAAAGCTTTATCTATTCTTACTTTTACAAAATCCCCTACATTAAGTTGATCTTCAGATTTTACGTAAACTATACTATCTATTTCTTCTGCATCGCCTTGAGTTCTACCTATATATACTTTATCTTCTATTTGTTCTTCTATTAAAACTTCGTAAGTGTTTCCTACTTTAGCTTCATTTAATTCTTGAGATATTTTTTGTTGTTCTAGCATTAATTTATCTCTTCTTTGTTCTTTTATTTCTTGTTCTATGTGATTAGGTAATTTATCTGCTGGCGTATCTTCTTCTCTTGAATATGCAAATGCACCTAATCTATCAAATTTAACTTCTTTTGCAAATTCTACAACTTCATTAAAATCTTCTTCAGTTTCACCTGGGAATCCTACTATTATAGTTGTTCTTATTGTAGCATCTGGTATATGCTTTCTTATCATTTCTATTTTAGATAATATATCTTCTTTAGTTGTTTTTCTATTCATTAGCTTTAGTATTCTGTTACTTGCATGTTGTATAGGCATATCAAAGTAGTTACATATATTATCATATTTTTTCATTACCATAACTAATTCTTCGCTTATTGATTCTGGGTAAGAATACATTACTCTTATCCACTTTATGCCTTCTACTTTAGCTAATTCTTCTAGTAAAGTTGGTAACATTTCTTTGTTGTATAAATCAAATCCATACTTAGTTGTATCTTGTGCTATAACTACTAATTCTTTAACACCTCTAGCTGCTAAATCTTTAGCCTCTTTAACTATATCTTCCATTTTTCTACTTCTATATTTACCTCTTAATTTTGGTATTATACAGTAAGTACAATGGTTGTCACAACCTTCACCTATTTTTAGGTATGCCATATGATTTGGAGTTGTAACATATCTTGGTAATTCTTCGTTGAAAGCAAATTCTATATCATTTAAGCTAACAACTTGCTTTTCTTTTTCTAAGTCTTTTATTATTTCGTCTATTTGTTGATAACTTCCTGTACCTACTATTGCATCTATTTCAGGTATTTCTGCTTTTAATTCTTCTGAATATCTTTGTGCTAAACATCCTGTTACTATAAGTATCTTTAGATTTCCATCTACTTTGTATTGTGCTAAGTCAAGAATAGTATCTATTGATTCTTGCTTTGCTGATTCTATAAATCCACATGTATTTACAAGTATTATATCAGCCTCAGAAAAATCACCTACTAACTTATAACCTTTTCTATTTAGTATTCCCATCATTATTTCTGCATCTACTAAGTTTTTCGAACATCCTAGTGATTCTAGTGCTATCTTTAACATCTTTATTGCTCCTTTTTGGCCTTCTCGTGATATTTTATGCTTTCATTTAGTCCTTTAGTCATATCATCAAAGTTTATAACTTGATTATATTTATACTTATCAACCGAATGCATATATAAAGGGTCATAATACTCTACTAAATATCTTTCTACTAATTCCTCGTATTTTCCTTCATCTAATAGATTAATATATTCATCTACTCTCTTATGACCTAATCTTTTTCTAAATTTATTTATACAATCTTTTAAAGTTTGTATGTTTTCTTCTTTATTTTTTTGATTATGTATATAATCTCTACATAATCTTTTAACTCTATTTTCAGTACTACATTCTAATAATATATGATGACCATCTCTTATAATAGCATCATATATTTCATTAGGTACACAAACATGACCTACTCTTTTACTTTCACTTTCTATAAATATATAATCTGAGTTTGAGTAAAATAATTCTTCAAATATTTTAGTTTCGAATTTCTTTTGACTTGGTGGTTTTTGGTCAAATGTTATAAATCCAAATGTAGAACCACTATTTTTAGCTATTCCTTCTAGATCTATATTGTCTATGTTATTTTCTTCTAACATTTTAAGTAAGTCGGTTTTTCCGACTCCCGTAAGTCCATGAACTACTATAAATTCTTTTGTATTCATTATATTTCTTAGATAATCTAATACATAATTTCTATAAGATTTATATCCACCTTCTAATTGGTATACATTTATGCCTAGAGAAGAAACTAAGTTAACTACCGATCCACTTCTCATTCCTCCTCTAGCACAATAAACTACTACATTGTCATGATTTTTTGCAGCTTCTAATACATTAAGATATATATCTTTTAATTTATATCCAACATAATCAAATCCTATTTTTATAGCTTCATGTTTTCCTTGCATTTTATATATAGTACCTACTTCATTATGTTCATTGTCTTTAAATAATGGCATGCTAAATGCATCTAATATATTATCTTCTTCATGCTCTGATTCAGTTCTTACATCTATAAAAACTACATTTTCCAACTTAAGTGCGTCTTCTATTTTTATTGTCTTCAATTTTACTCACCTTCTAAATTTTGTAAGTCTTGTTTACTTATTAATACTTTTCTTGGTTTACTTCCTTCGCTTGGTCCAACTATACCTCTTTCTTCCATAGAATCTATAAGTCTTGCCGCTCTATTAAATCCTATTTTAAACTTTCTTTGTAACATAGATGATGAACCTTGTCCACTTTCAACTATAAATTCTATAGCTTCACTTAATAATTCATCTTCATCACTTGATTTTGCTATATTAGCTTTTGATATAGTCTCCATTATATCTTCTTCGTACTTTACTTCGTTACCACTAACTTGTGATTTTACAAAGTCTATAACTCTTTCAGATTCACCTTCTGATATAAACGCACCTTGAAGTCTAACAGGTTTTGCTGCTCCTAATGGATAGAATAACATATCACCTTTACCTAATAGTTTTTCAGCTCCACCCATATCAAGAATTGTTCTTGAGTCTGTTTGTGATGAAACAGCAAATGCTATTCTAGATGGTATGTTAGCTTTTATAACTCCTGTTATAACGTCAACAGATGGTCTTTGTGTTGCTACTATTAAGTGCATTCCAGCTGCTCTTGCCATCTGTGCTAATCTACATATATAATCTTCAACATCATTTGAACTTACCATCATTAAGTCTGCAAGTTCGTCTATTATTATTACTATCTTAGGGAGTTTTTCTTCTGCCTTTTGATTGTAACTTGTTATATCTTTTACTTGTGCTCCTGCAAATAACTTGTATCTTCTATTCATTTCTGTTACTGCCCAGTTAAGTGCATTAGCAGCTTTTTTAGGATCTGTAACTACTGGTATAAGTAGGTGTGGTATCCCATTATAGTTTGCAAGTTCAACTACTTTAGGGTCTATAAGTAATAACTTTACTTCATCAGGCTTTGCTTTATAAAGTATACTACTTATTAGTGTATTTACACATACACTTTTTCCTGAACCTGTTGATCCTGCTATTAACATATGAGGCATTTTTCCTATATCTGCTATTACAGTTTTTCCTGCTATATCTTTACCTAGTGCCATAGCAAGTGGAGATTCAAAGTTTCTAAATTCTTCACTTTCTAATACTTCACGAATTCCTACCATTTGTGCATTTTCATTTGGCACTTCTATACCTATTGCACTTTTACCTGGTATTGGAGCTTCCATTCTTATACTTTTAGCAGCTAAGCTTAGTGCTATATCATCTGTTAGATTTACTATTTTACTAACCTTAACTCCTGGGCTTGGCTGTATTTCATATCTAGTTATAGTAGGTCCTACTGTAACTTGATTAACCTTTGCTTCAACTCCAAAATCAGATAAAGTCTTTTCTAAAAGAGATGCATTTTTAAGTACTTTTTTTCTTCCTCCGTCATCACTTTTTTTATCTATTTTGTTTAAAAGGTTAAAGCTTGGCATTTTATAGTTTTCATAACTCATATTTGAAGCTACATTTATATCTTGAGTTTTCTCCATATCGGAATTGAATGTTTTAGATGTTTTTATAGGTTGTTCCTTTACATCTTCTACAACTCCTGTTTTAAAGCTTTGTAATTCCTTTATTGTATCTAATTCTGGCATATTTTGAGTACCTTCTAATATTTCTAGGTATTCATCTTCTGCCTTATTAAACCCAACTATTTTTATAGTTTTATCTCCTATATCATCTTCGTCTTGGTCTATTACATATTCTTCCTCTTCTTTAGAGTTTTTAGACATAAAGCCTTTAAATAGACCTTTTTTATCAACCATAGTTTCTTCATCTACTTCTTCTGTCATCATATCTATTGCTGATTTTTTCATATTAGATACTTTTTCTTTTAAGTTTAGGTTTCCATTTTTAGCACTTGATGATTTTGCTTTTATGTTTAATATTAAATCTTTAACTGATATGTTAAAGATAAATAATATAGTCATTACAAGTGCAAATATACTTATCATCCATCCACCAGTTAATCCAAACATTTTAACGATATAGTAAGTTATAGTGGTAGATACAAGTCCACTTCCTTCTCCACTTACCCCCATATCCATAACGCCTTTAATCATGTCTGAGCTTAAAGGAGAATCTACAGGCAAACTTTTTGCATTTAATAATCCATAGAATATAAACATAAATAATATTACTACATAGTATGTTTTAGTATTTTTTAATCTATATATATATTCGTTGCCTTCAAAGAATCCAAGTATCCCTATAATAATTACTATAAATGGTATTATTACAGAAAGAGAACCAAATAATCCTTTAAATAAAGATTGCATCATAGATCCTATAAATCCCATTGAACTTGAATTTAAACTATATAATAAAAATATACCTATAAATATAGTTACCAAATTATGATATTCCTGATTAAAGCTTAATTTCTTTTCTTTTTTCTTGCTTTTTTTCTTTTTAGCCACTCATCTCACCTCTTATCTTACTTTAAGTATATCATAGCAAAAAGTGTTAATGCCTTAACACTAACACTTTTATTTTATCATTTAATTATATCATACAACATATATTTATAACAATTTTTATTTATCTTGATTCTTTTCATCTTCTTTTATAAGTTCTTTTAACTTACTTAATGCTTCTTTTAATCCTCCAACTTCATTTATAAGCCCAACATCTACAGCTTCTTTTCCTATTAATACACTTCCAACGTCATTTACAAGTTCGTCTTTTGAGTGCATTATCCTGTCTAATTCATCTCTATCTATATTAGAAGTTCTAGTTATGAAATTACTTATTCTTTCTTGCATTTTTTTAAAGTATTCAAAAGTTTCATTTACTCCTATTACAAGTCCGTTAGTTCTTATAGGATGAACTATCATGGTAGCAGTTGGTGCTATAAATGAATAGTCTCCTGCAGTTGCAAGAGGAACTCCTATACTATGACTTCCTCCAAGTACTAATGTTACTACTTTTTTAGAGATGCTATTTAAAAGTTCTGCTATAGCAAGACCTGCTTCTACATCTCCTCCTACTGTATTTAATATGACAAGTATGCCTTTAGTATCTGCATTTTCTTCTACTGAATAAAGCATTGGTATTATATGTTCATATTTAGTTGATTTTTTTTGAGGATTTCCTACGTAGTGACCTTCTATCTCTCCTATTATAGTTATACATTGTATATCTTTTTTAGGCTGTGGTGGCATATCAGGCACACCCATTTGTTTTATGTTTTGTATATCTTTAGTTTCATTTACTGGATTTTCTTCATTTTCATTTTTTATTTGTAATGTACTTTTTTCTCTACCTCTATCACGGCTAAATTCTATATGATTATTGTAGTTAATGTTATCTTCATAATATCTCATGTATGTAATACTCCTCTCAAACTCTGCTTTCATGTTATTTTATCCAAATATATACAAAAAATTCTTTGAATGCTAAGTTTTAAAGTATTACATTTTTATTATATCTTTTAATTATTTTAATAGAATTTTTGATTTATTACATACTTTACTTAATTAATTTAAGTGAAATTCATTATGAATTGCATGCACTGACTTTGATATATCATTACTATCTACTAAACAAGATATTGTCATACTAGAATCAGATGTTTGAAGTAATGGTATATTTTCTTTTGATAAAGCTTTTACTAATCTTGACATAACTCCTGGTATGCCATTTATCTTAGCACCTATTAAAGTTACTTTTGCACAATTTTTTCTTATGGAATATTCTATATTTGATTTTTTAAGTATATTTTCAAGTTGTTCTATATACTCTTCTTCTACTACAAATGCTTTTTCTTCTATAAAAAAGTTTATCATATCTATACTTATGTTTTCTTTTTCTATATCATTTAATATATTTGTAAAATCATCTTCACTTGCTTTTATTTTAACTTGTGCTACTTTATCCTTGTGAGCTACAGCTGTCATTAGGCTATTTTTTACTTCATACTCCATATATTCCCTTTGGCACTCTGTACATATTCTAGTTCCTGCAAACTCTGGATTTAATGTATTTTTTATTGAAAGTGTTATATTTGCACTCCTTGCAAGAGATACTGCTCTTGGATGTATAACTTTAGCTCCTTTTTCTGCCATTTGAAATACTTCTTCATAATCTATACAATCTAATACCTTAGCATCAGGTTCTATTCTTGGGTCTGCTGTCATTATTCCATCTACATCTGTATATATCTCAACCCTAGAACAATTTAATGCTTTGCCTATTGCAACAGCCGATGTATCACTACCCCCTCTTCCTAGTGTTGTTATTTCTCCATCTTCTGTTTTACCTTGGAATCCAGCTATTACTACTACATTGTTATCATTTAACTCTTTTAATATTCTTTCTGTATTTATATCTAATATTTTTGCATCTGAAAAATTATTAGTTGTTATTATTCCAGCTTGATATCCTGTCAAGAAAGTAGCCTTTATATTTCTAACCTGTAACATGTTTGTAAGTACAGTTCCTGATATTATTTCGCCACAGCTCATTATCATATCTAGTTCTCTTTTGTTTGGTTGATCGTTTATTTCACTTAATAAAGAAATTAATGTATCTGTTGCATATGGTGAACCCTTTCTTCCCATAGCTGATACTACTACAACTAGCTTTAAATCCTTATAAGTTTCTTTATATGCTTTTATTATTTTGCATACCTCATTCATTTTTTCGTAAGATCCAACTGATGTACCACCAAATTTTTGAACTAAGATTTCCATAATGCCCCCCTAGTATATTCCGTCATATTCAATTATTATCATATCATTTCCTATTTTTCTAACATTTCTCCAAGGTACTTCAAGTACTGATTTATCCTTTCTAATACCAAAGAATCCTTTTTCCCTTGGTATTAATAATGCTAGTATCTCTCCTGTAGTTTCATCTATTATCATGTCACACTCTCCAATTACACCTAATCTTTCTCCTGTAACTAGATTTACTATTTCTTTACCTGCTATTTCAGATAAATTCATGTTTATCCCCCCATTTTTTCTTTTATAGTAAAATATCTCAAAGCATTTTGTAATATAAAAGTAAGTTAAATATTAGTTCACTTTTATATGATTATATTTACCTTAATTTTTATATTAATTTTAATCAACTTTGAGATATTCTTCATTCGTTTATTTTATTGTTTAAAGTATTATAGCTTTATGTTTTCTACATCTCTACCAACTATACATACTCCTATTTTATCTAAATTAAATACTTTATCTATTACCTTTTTTATAGTTTCTCTATCTATATTATCTATAGATTTTAATATTTCATCACTATTTCTTACCTTTTTATTTAGTAGCATTGCCTTACCTATTGCCATCATTCTGCTACTTGTACTTTCTAGACCTAGCATATAACTTCCCTTTAATTGTTCTTTAGTTAATCTTATCTCTTCATCACTTAGGTAATTGTTTTTAAGATCTTTTATTTCCTCTATAACTAAATTATATACTTCTTCTAGATTTTCGTTACTCATACTAGCAAATATTCCTAACTCTCCACATTGTCTATATAAACTTTGAGATGAATATATTGAATAAACTAATCCCTCTTCTTCTCTTATCTTTTGGAATAGCCTAGAACTAATGCTTCCTCCAAATATAGTGTTTATTATAGCTAATGCATAGGCTTCTTCTGTTTCTTCAGATGCTATAGCTTCTAAACCAATTGCTAGATTAACTTGTTCAGTATCTTTATTTTTCGTTATATAAGTATTTTTAAAATCTGCCTTAGTAAAGTTTATATCTACTTCTTTTTTATTCCATGATTTAAACTTATCTTCTATTTCTTTTACTATTTCTTCAAAATTAAAGTTTCCACATATAGATATTACTGAATTATTAGGTACATAATAATTGCCAAAATACTCTTCTATTTCTTTTTTGTTTATATCAAATAAAGACTTTTCTGTCCCTATTATGTTGTATCCTAAAGAATGCCCTTTATATATTCCTTCACTCAATAAGTCATAAGCTAAATCTTCTGGAGAATCTTCATACATCTTTAATTCTTCAAGTATTACTAATCTTTCTTTATCTATATCAGTTTGATTAAACAGTGGATTTAACATCATATCACTTAATATGTCTATTCCTTTATTTATATGAGAATCTAATAATTTAACGTAATAACATGTACATTCTTTGCTTGTAAAAGCATTTATTTGTCCACCTAAATTATCTATCTCATTTGCAATATCTTTTGAAGTTCTATTTTTAGTGCCTTTAAATAGCATATGTTCTATAAAGTGAGATATACCACTTATTTTCTCATCCTCTATTCTTGAACCTGCGTTTATCCATACCCCTAGTGCAATAGACTTTAAATAAGGTATCTCTTCACCTATTATTGTTAGTCCATTATCTAATACGTGTGTTTTATACATACTTCCCTCCATTTATAATGTCATTTTATAATTTAATATATTTATAAAGTTTTTTATTTTTACTTAGTGCTTTACATGAGATATGTAGTAAATATCTATACCCTAATATAAAAAATCTAAATATTAGTAGTTTTTATTAAACTACATGTATTAAATTATAAGTTACTATTTTTATTTATTCAACTATTACTATCCTAAAATACATCACTTAGCTTACCTGGTTTTAACCCCTTGTCCCTAATTATATTTATAATATCATCTACACATTGGACTGTTGCATTTGTTGGATGCATTAAAACTATACTATTATCTACTATGTCTTTTTTCTTAATTCTTTCAATTATAACATCTGGTTCTTCTCTATTTTTCCAGTCTATTGTGTCTATATCCCACTTTATAGATGTATATCCCATTTCTTTTGCTGCTTTTACAGTGTTGTCCCCAAATGAACCTGATGGTGCTTGGAAAAATTTAGTTTCTTCCTTTATTATATCTTCTATTATTTTCTTTGATGTTTTTATTTGTTCTAAATTTTCTTCATAAGATAAGTTTGCATAGTCTAAATGTTTATGTCCATGGTTTCCTATTTCGTGTCCTTCTTCCTTAATTTTTAGAAGTAATTCTTTATTGTTTTCTGCCCATCTACCAGTTACATTAAAGGTTATCTTTACATCTTCTTTTTTTAGTGCTTCTAGTATTCCCTCTACATATTCACTTTCCCATCCTAGGTCTACGTTGCAAGTTAATGCAACGTATCCACTTTTAACTTTTGTTCCTTGGTAGTATGGCTGATTTGCTACATCTAAGTTTAAGGTTGGTTTTGTCTCTCTTTTCATAAAGTATAACCCAGAAATTACAATTAATATAACTGCTATTAATCCTATAATGACTTTTTTTAATTTTTTCTTATTGATTACTATCATCATAATAGTTTTCCCCCTAATCAAGCCTTAATTATGTACAACTTCTTATATATTTTATTAGGTTGTATTAATATTTATGACTCTATTTCTTTGAGATTATTTTTGTATTGTATATTACTTTTAATCAAACTAAAAGACTGTAGAAAATTAGTTCTACAGTCTTTTTGTATTAATATATTATTTTTCTTCTTTTTTCTCAGGCTTTGGTAAAAGTACTTTTCTAGATAAGTTTACTCTTCCTTTTTCATCTATTTCAGTTACTTTAACTTCTACTTCATCTCCTATGTTTAGTACATCTTCAACTTTAGCTACTCTTTCGTGTGCTATATGAGATATATGAAGTAATCCTTCTTTTCCTGGAAGTATTTCAACAAATGCTCCAAAGTTCATTATTCTAGTTACTTTACCAGTATAAGTTTTTCCAACTTCAGCTTCAGCAACTATATCATTTATAAGCTTTTGAGCAAGTTTTATCATATCAGCATCTATTCCTGCTATGAATACTTCTCCTGTTTGTTCTATATCTATTTTAACTCCAGTTTCATCTATTATCTTAGTTATAACCTTTCCACCAGGTCCTATAACGTCTCTTATCTTATCTGGGTTTATATTCATTGTTACTATCTTAGGTGCATACTTAGATAATTCAGGTTTTGGCTCACTTATTGTCTTTCTCATTTCATTAAGTATGTGTATTCTACCAGCTTTAGCTTGAGTTAATGCATCTCTTAGTACTTGCTCATCTATACCAGCTATTTTTATATCCATTTGTATAGCTGTTATACCTTTTTCAGTACCTGCAACTTTAAAGTCCATATCTCCTAAGTGGTCTTCCATACCTTGTATATCTGAAAGTACTGCTACTTTATTGTCATGCTTTATAAGACCCATTGCAATTCCTGCTACCATATCTTTTAGAGGAACACCAGCGTCAAGTAGTGATAATGTTGAACCACAAACACTACCTTGAGAAGTTGAACCATTTGAGCTAAGTACCTCAGATACAACTCTTATTGCATATGGGAATTCTTCTTTAGATGGTAATACTGGAAGTAAAGCTCTTTCAGCTAAAGCTCCGTGACCTATTTCTCTTCTCCCTGGACCTCTTGATGGTCTAGCTTCACCAACACTGTATGCTGGGAAGTTGTAGTGATGCATATATCTTTTACTTTCTTCTTCATCAAGTCCGTCAAGTATTTGAACATCCCCTAAAGCTCCAAGTGTAGCTATAGACATTACTTGAGTTTGACCTCTTGTAAATAATCCAGAACCATGAGTTCTTGGTATAAATCCATTATCACACCATATAGGTCTTATTTCATCTAGCTTTCTGTTATCTGGTCTTACATTTTCATGTACTATTAATTTTCTAACTTCTTCTTTTATTATAGCATGAAGAGTTTCTTCTATGTCTTGTTCAAATTCTTCAGCTATTTCTGCAAAATGTTCAAAAGTTTCAGCTTTAACAGCATCCATCTTTTCCATTCTTTCTAACTTTTCAAATGTTTTTATAGCTTTAGCCATTTTTTCGCTTGCAAATTCACGAACAGCTTTTTCTATATCTTCATCTACTTGATGAAGTACAACTTCCATTTTTTCTTTTCCAACTTCAGCTACTATTTGTTCTATAAATTCAACTATCTTTTTGATTTCTTCATGAGCAAATAATATAGCTTCAAGCATTATTTCATCTGGTATTTCTTCAGCCCCTGCTTCAACCATCATTATAGCATCTTTAGTTCCTGATACTACAAGGTGCATAGAACTCTTTTCTCTTTCCTCTGCTGTTGGGTTAACAACAAACGCCCCGTCAACAAGTCCTATTAAAACAGAACCTGTTGGTCCATTAAATGGTATATCAGATATAGATAATGCTACTGAAGAACCTATCATTGCTACTATGTCAGGAGTACAGTCTTGGTCTACTGATAAAACTGTTGCAACTACTTGTACATCATTTCTAAATCCTTTAGGGAATAAAGGTCTTATAGGTCTATCTATAAGTCTTGATGTAAGTATAGCTTTTTCCGACGGCTTTCCTTCTCTTTTTAAGAATCCTCCTGGTATTTTACCTACTGAGTATAACTTTTCTTCATAATCTACACTTAGTGGGAAGAAATCTATTCCATCTCTTGGTGCAGAAGACTTAGATACGTTAACCATTACCATCGTATCTCCGTATCTAAGTATAGCACTACCACTAGCAAGTTCTGCTATTTTTCCTATTTCAACAGAAAGTTCTCTCCCTGCTAAATCCATTTTAAATATTTTATGTTCAAACATTAATTGCTTGCCTCCTCTTTAAAAAACACGTTTATCATCCTATGTATTATATTATCAAAAATAGTATAAATTAACAACATAAAAGTAATTTACTATATTTGAGATAGCTTTGTTTAAATAACCTATTATTAATTTATTATTTACTTATTGATATAAATTTAGTCATATATGTTTTAATCAATTAATATATTCTTTTTAAATAAAAAGTCTGTGTTTAACTTAAAATACTTTAAGTCAAATACAGACTCTTTATATTAATATAAATATCTATCTCTTAATTCTTTTAGATCTTCTACTGTTAATCCAAATTCATTGTATAAATATTCTTCTGTAGTTTTATAATCTTCATCTATTCTTCTAAATGCTTCGTTTATATAATCTTCATTTACACCAAATAAATATTTTAATTTTTCCTCAGGAACATTTTTTAACTCAGGTTGTACTTTCATTATCTCTTCTATGGCATCTTGTGCTGATTGATTGCTTTTTAAATAATCTTTTATTATATCTTCTCTACTTACACCTAATATCATTAAAATTATAGCACATCCTACTCCAGTTCTATCTTTTCCTGCTGTACAGTGAGTTAAAATTGGTAGGTTATTTTCATCTCTAATAAGTTCAACTAATCTTTTATATGATTTGTTATTTACTGGTAAATCATAATATCTTTCTTTTAACATATTAAAAGCATTTTCATTTTCAAACATATTTAATAACATTTCTTTGACAGATCCAAACTTAGCCGCGCTCATATCATCCATATTCATAGCAGATACTCTTATGTACTCTATATTTTCTATTTCTTCTGTTGGATTTTCTTTACTTTCTTCTTCGCTTCTATAATCAAATACTAACTTTATGTTTAAATCTCTTAATGTCTGTATATCATCACTACTTAAATTAGCTAAATTTCCAGATCTGAAAAATAATCCTTTTTTTACAGTTCTTCCATCTGACGACTTACATCCTCCAATGTCTCTAAAGTTTATCAAAACTTATCCCTCCTTATCATTTACATTTGATACATACCCTAAATAATTATAATAAAACATAGGTATAATTTTCTATAAAAATCACATTTTAGAAATATATTTTATATAAATTTTTAAGTATACTTGAAATATTTAATTAAGAGTACTATAATCTAATTAAGTAATCACTTAACTAAAAGGAGTGAACATGAATAATTTAGCTAAAGTATTTAAGGCACTAAGTGATGAAACAAGACTTAAAGTTCTTTTGTTAGTTTCAAAAAGAGATATTTGCCAAAAAGGAATCTCTAGGTACTTAGGTATAACTGATTCATCAGTATCTCAGCACATAAAGGTTTTAAAGGAAGCTGAGATAATAAGAGGATATAAAGAAGGATACTACGTTTTTTATCATATTAATGAAAATGTTTTTAATGAATGTATATCATTTTTTAATTCTCTAGGAAATATTAATGAAAACTTATTAGATTTATCAAACATTAATCTTATAAGTACAGACTGCAGTACTAACTGCAAATCTATAAAAAAATGTTGTAAAAGAAGGGATGTTTAATTATGAAAATTTGTATGCCAGTAGAAGTAAATGAAGGTCTTTTAAGTAAGCCATTTGGACACTTTGGTTCAGCTCCAATGTTTTTAGTTTACGACTCAGAAACTAAGGAAGTGTCTGCTTTAGATAATGGAGATTTAGGGCATGAACATGGAAAATGCCAACCTATAAAAGCTTTATCAGGAAATGTTGTAGATGCAGTTATAGTTGGTGGTATAGGTCAAGGTGCTATAGTTAAATTAAATTCTATGGGAATAAAAGTGTATAAGGCTTTAGGAGCTACTTTAAAAGAAAATATAGATTTATTCAATGAAAACAAATTAAATGAATTCCCAAGTAATCACACATGCTCTCATGATGGATGCAACCATCATTAGAATATAAGTTTTGCATAATTATCAACATATAAAAGCCTCTTATTAAATCTTTAATAAGAGGCTTTTTATATAATTCTTAACTACAGTAGTTAACCACAGTTTTTTAAGTATAATAATTTTCTTAAATGCAAAAAAGTTATCTCTTACGAGATAACTTTTTATATATAGAAAAATTATTATTTTCTTAATCCTAACTTAGCTATTAACGCTCTGTATCCTTCTAAGTCTCTGTCTTTTAAGTAAGCTAATAAGTTTCTTCTTCTACCAACCATCTTTAAAAGACCTCTTCTTGAGTGGTGATCTTTTTTGTGGATTTTTAAGTGGTCGTTTAATTCGTTTATTCTAGCTGTTAATAAAGCTATTTGTACTTCTGGAGAACCAGTATCTCCTTCACTTCTTCCGAATTCTTTTATTATTTCTAATTTGTTCATTTGAATACCTCCATAATATTTAAAAATCGCCTATTACTAAGCACGAATTGGAGTAATTCTATGCCGAGTAATGGTTTACTCCAACTATTTTACCATACATTCACTAATATTGCAAACATAGTTTTCTCTTACATAGTTGGTATCTTTTTTCAATTGTTGTTTTAGTTCTTCTAAGGATGAAAACTTACGCTCATCTCTAATTCTTTCTAAAAACTCAACTTTTATAATCTTGCCATATATATCTTCATTAAAATCTAATATATTAGTTTCTATTGATAGCTTATCCCCATTTACAGTAGGATTAAAGCCTATATTTGTTGCGCCATAGTAAGTATTACCATCAATATATACTTTTGTTGCATATATACCATTTTTAGGTATTATCATATTTTTATCGCCTTGAATATTAGCTGTTGGAAAACCTATAGTTCTTCCAAGTTTTTTAGCGTGTATAACTTCTCCTTTTATTTCATAGTTATGTCCTAAATATTTTTTTACTTTAGATACTTGTCCATCTTTTATAAGATTTCTTATATAAGTACTGCTAACTCTTATATCATCTATTTTTATAGGATTTACTATCTCTAGTTCAAAGTTATACTCACTACATAACTCCTTTAATAAATTTACATTTCCTTCTTTATTTTTTGCAAATGTAAAGTCATATCCAACTATTATTTTCTTAACGCCTAACCTATCTATTAAGATGTCTTTTACAAACTCTCTTGGAGATATTTTAGTCATATATTCATCAAAAGGTATACTTATTATTAAATCTATACCCATATCTTTTATTCTTTGTTCTTTTTCTTTACTGCTTATAATATTTTTTATTGAGTTTTTTATAAAATAATTTGCTGGATGGTTGTCAAAGGTAAATACTACACTTTTTATATTGTTTTTAAATCCATATTCTACTGCTTTTTTAACTAAGACTTGATGACCTTTATGAAGTCCATCAAAGTTACCAATTGTAACTACACTTTTATTTATGTTTTGTATTTTATCTATAGATTTTATAATATCCATAATGAGTCCCCACTAAATTATAGTATTTTTTTAGTTTTATACTATAAATAGTTTATCACTCTTTACACTTATTTCGCTACCTTTTTTAATTAATTTACCACTACCTAAAAATTCACCTTCACAGTAAACTCTTACAATTTCATCATTTTCATTGAAATCTTTTTGTGTAAATCTTCTTGCATCTATTATTCCACCATTTACATAATACTTTCTTGCATTAGGGTGTATAGATAGACTGTTAAAGTTTGATAATACGTAGTCTATGTCATATAAATGTTCTTCTAAAGTGTTGTTTTCCTTGTATTCTTGTAATTGTTCTAAAGTTATAGCATTTTCTAAATTAAATTTACCTGAAGATGTTCTAAGTAAGAAAGACATATGACCTCCACAACCTAGAACTTGTCCTATATCATAACATATACTTCTGACATAAGTTCCCTTTGAACACATTACATAAAACATTATTTTATTGTCATTTATGCTAAGTATTTCTAGTTTTTTAATATGCACTGGTCTAGTCTTTAGCTTTATTTCATCTGCTCTTCCGCTTCTAACTAAATCACACATTCTTTTTCCATTTACCTTAAGTGCAGAATACATTGGAGGTAACTGATCTATATATCCTCTTTGAGTTTCAAAAGCTTTTTCTATTTCTTCTTTAGTGTAGTTAAAGTTGTCAACTCTATCTATTATCTCTCCTGAAGAATCGTAAGTGTCTGTAGTTATACCAAGAGTTAATTCACAAATATAGCTCTTATCTTTATTTAGTATAAGTTCACTTACTTTAGTTGCTTTTCCTATACATATAGGTAATACCCCTGCCGCATCTGGGTCAAGGGTACCTGTATGTCCAACTTTCTTTATATTTAAGGTTTTTCTTACTACACTAACAACATCATGAGATGTCATTCCTGTAGGCTTTATTATGTTTACTATTTTGTTCATGTTTTTATCACCTTAGATTGTTTTTAATACAGCTTCTAATACCTGTTTTTTTGCATTTTCAACACTATCATATATAGTGCATCCTGCTGCTCTTACGTGCCCTCCACCATTAAAGCTTTGTGCTATAAGGCTTACATCTACGTAATTTTTAGATCTTAAGCTTATTTTTACTTCGTTTTCTTTTTTCTCTTTAAGAAGTATTCCAACTTCTACTCCTTCTATATCTCTAGTGTAAGATGTTATTCCATCTACATCATTAAAGCTTATTATATTATTTTTTAACATTTCTTTTGTTATACATATACTAGCGACTTTTCCATTAACTATATCTAAAGTATTTAGAGCTTCTCCTAATAACTTATAGTAGTTATATGGATTACTTTGAAATACTTTTTGGATTATCATATCTCTTTTAGCACCTTTTATAAGTAGTTCTTTTGCCATTTCAAAACTACTTGGATGAGTGTTTGAATATGAAAAATTCCCAGTATCTGTAGCAAGACCTGTATATAATGCTGTTGCTATTTTTTCGTCTATTAAGTCTATGTTTTTAGTTTCATTATATCTTACTAATAAATTGTATACTAGCTCACAAGTAGATGATGCATTTATATCTATGTAATTAAAATCTCCATAATTATCATTACTTGCATGATGATCTATACATATAACTTTATTAGCATTATTTATTATATCTTCTTCTAAACATATTCTTTTTTTATCTCCGCAATCAAGGGCTATTAATGAATAATTATTTTCATTAAACTCATTAGATTTAAGTATGTTTATACCTTCAACTAAAAATTCTAAATTTCTAGGTGCATTATCATCTAAGACATAGTAAACGTTTTTACCTAGCTTTTTTAGGCTATAATACATTCCTAGAGTTGAACCTATATTATCACCATCAGGACTAATGTGAGAAGTGACAACAAAATTGTCACTTCCATTTATATAATCTATTATATTGTCTAGATTATTCTTCATCAAACATTTCCTCGTCTATTTCATTTGCAGTTTTTCCTTCATTAACTTTCTTTATTAATGTATCCATATACATTCCATTTTTTATAGAATCGTCAACTTTAAATATTATTTGAGGAGTATGTCTTAATTTAACATTTCTACTTACTTCTCTTCTAATGTAGTTTACTGCACTTCTTAGTCCTGTTAATGTAGATTCTTCATCTCCACCTAGTATACTTATATATACGTATGCATAACTTAAGTCACTTGTAACTTCAACGTCAGTTACACTTACCATAGAGTTTATTCTAGGATCTTTTATTCCACTTATAAGCATTGTACTTATAACTTTTTTTATTTCTTCTGCTATTCTTTTTGTTCTGCTATATGATGCCATAAATATCGACCTCTTTTACTTCTATTTTAGAATAGCACATTAGAAATTATATTTATAGCAAATATAATTTCTTTAATGTGCTTTGATTTTATCTATTAATTTATTAGCCATAATTATTTACAACATATTACATAGTTTTAAAACTTAAAAGTTTTTGTAATACATTATTATATGACTTAAAATATCTTTTTGTTATTATTGTCTATTTATATAAAACTTATTATAAACTTTTTCTTTCTACTTCTTTAGTTATATAAGCTTCTACTATATCTCCGATTTTTACATCGTTGTAGTTAACAAAGCTTAATCCACATTCGTATCCGTGGTTAACTTCTTTAACATCATCTTTGAATCTCTTAAGAGCTGCTAATTGTCCATCGTGGATTACTATACCATCTCTTACTATTCTTACCTTAGAACCTCTAAATATCTTACCACTTGTTACATAACATCCTGCTATTGTTCCAACACCTGATAATTTGAATGTTTCTCTAACTTCAGCTTTACCAGTATCTTCATCTTTAAGCTCTGGATCTAGCATTCCAAGCATTGCAGCTTGAACATCTTCTATAGCTTTGTATATTATTGTGTAACATCTTATATCAACAGATTCTTTCTTAGCTATAGTTTCAGCAGTAGCTCCAGGTCTTACGTTAAATCCTATTATTATAGCATTAGATGCAGCAGCAAGCATAACGTCTGACTCAGTTACAGCACCAACACCACCATGTATAACTCTAACTGCTACTTCTTCAGTAGATAATTTTTCAAGTGATTGTTTAACAGCTTGAACAGAACCTTGAACGTCAGCTTTAACAACTATGTTTAATTCTTTAACGTCAGCATCGTTCATATGGCTGAAGAAATCATCAAGAGACATTCTTTGGTTAGATTTTAACATTTCTTCTCTAGCCATTTGAGCTCTCTTTTCAGCTACACTTCTTGCTATCTTTTCAGTAGCTACAGCAACAAATTGATCTCCACCTTGTGGAACTTCTGATAAACCTAATATTTCTACAGCAGTAGATGGTCCAGCAGTTTTAACTCTTTTTCCTTTAGAGTTTATCATTGCTCTTACTTTACCACTTGCAGTACCACATACTATTGGATCTCCAACTTTAAGTGTTCCACCTTGAACAAGTACAGTAGCAACTGGTCCTCTTCCCTTATCAAGTTCTGCTTCTACAACAGTACCAACAGCTCTTTTATCAGGGTTAGCTTTGAATTCTTCAACTTCTGCAACTAATAATATCATTTCAAGTAAAGTGTCTATTCCTTCACCTTTAAGCGCTGAAACTGGAACTGCTATAACGTCTCCACCCCAGTCTTCAACTAATAATCCTTGGTCAGCTAATTCTTGCTTAACTCTATCAGGGTTAGCTGCTGGTTTATCTATTTTGTTTATAGCTACTATTAATGGTACTTCAGCAGCTTTAGCATGGTTTATAGCTTCAACAGTTTGAGGCATTATACCATCATCTGCTGCAACAACTAATATTGCTATGTCAGTTACTTGTGCTCCTCTAGCTCTCATTGCTGTGAAGGCTTCATGTCCTGGAGTATCTAAAAATACTATCTTTTGTCCATTTACCATTACTTCAGAAGCACCTATATGTTGAGTTATTCCACCTGCTTCTCTTGAAGTTACGTTTGTTGATCTTATTGCATCAAGTAAAGATGTTTTACCGTGGTCAACGTGTCCCATAACTGTAACAACTGGAGGTCTAGGCTTTAAGTCTTCTTCTTTATCTTCTTCTATTTCCATTAAAGCATCTATTGCTTCAACTTCTTCTTCATCTGCTCCTCCAACTACTAATTCAAATCCGTAGTCCTTAGCAACAAGTGAAGCTATTTCGAAGTTTAATTCTTGGTTTATTGTAGCCATAGTTCCCATTTTCATAAGCTTCATTATTATTTCTGAAGCTGACTTATCAAGGGCATTAGCTAACTCTTGAACAGTTAATTTTCCTTCTATTTTTAATATATTTCCTTTAGCCGCTGCTATTTCTTCTTTTAATATGTCTATAACTAACTCTAATTCATCTTCTGCTATTTCAGAATTTTCGTTTTCTACATCTATATCTAATTCTTTTAACTTTTGTATCATTTCTTCATTTGATACTTTCAATTCTTCTGCGATTTGGTATACTCTTGTTGACACAAGACCACCCCCTATTATATTTTTTGTGTTTCCATCAACTCACTGATTTTATCAGCAAAGTTTTTGTCCTTTATACCTATGACTGCTCTAGGAGCTTTTCCTATAGCTAGCCCTAGCTGTAACTTTGTTGAGAAGTATACATACGGTATACTTCTATATGATGATTTATCTTTATATAATTTTTTAGTATTATCAGATGCGTCATCTGCTAATATAACTAGATTTACCTTCCCTTTTTTAAGGTCAGCTAAAGTAGATTCTCCAGACACTATCTTCCCTGCTCTTGTGGCAAGGCCTAAAAATGAATATATTTTTGCTTCACTAGTCTTCATAACTTTCTAGCTCCTTAAGTAGATTGTCATATACATCAGATGGAACTTCCATTTTGAATGCTCTATTTAAAGCTTTACTTTTTATAGCTTTTTTTAGACATTCTACATCCTTACATATATATGCACCTCTACCGTTTGCCTTTCCTGTTGGGTCTAAAAATATTTGACCTTCCTTAGTCTTAACTATTCTTATTAGCCCTTTTTTTGCATCTCTTTCTTGACATGCTATACATTTTCTTTGAGGAACCTTTTTTTGTTTTTGCAAAGAGTACCCCTCCTTTATTACTCAGCGTCTGTGTTAGTTTCTTGAGGCTCTAACCCTGCTTGAGATTCGCTTTTTATATCTATTTTCCAGTTAGTAAGCTTAGCTGCAAGTCTAGCATTTTGTCCTTCTTTACCTATTGCAAGTGATAATTGGTAATCAGGTACTACTACTAAAGCAGATTTTTCTTCTTCATTTATATCAACCTTAACAACCTTTGATGGGCTAAGTGCTGCACATATAAATTCAGCTGGATCATCACTGTATTTTATTATATCTATCTTTTCGTCACCTAATTCATCAACTATGTTTTTAACTCTTGAACCTTTAGGTCCTACACAAGCTCCAATTGGATCTATCTTTTCATCTATTGACTTAACTGCCATCTTAGTTCTTGAACCAGCTTCTCTTGATATAGATTTAACTTGAACTATACCTTCAAATATTTCTGGAACTTCAAACTCGAATAATCTCTTAACTAATCCTGGATGGCTTCTTGATACTACTATTTGAGGTCCTTTATTAGTTTTCTTCACCTCTAATATGTATACCTTTATTTTTTGACCAGCTCTGTATGTTTCACCAGGTATTTGGTCTTGTGGAGTCATTATTGCTTCTATTCTTCCAAGATTAACATGAACTATGTTTTTGTTTACTCTAGCTACTTCTCCTGTAACTATTTCATTTTCTTTATCCATAAATTCATTGTATACTATTTCTCTTTCTGCTTCTCTTATTCTTTGAACAACTACTTGCTTAGCAGTTTGAGCAGCTATTCTTCCAAAGTCCATAGGAGTTACTTCATTTTCTATTATATCTCCTAATTCGTAGTTTGGACTTATTTCTCTAGCGTCTGCTAATTCTATTTCTAAGAATGTATCGTATAAATCTGATTCATCAACTACTACTCTTTGAGAGAATACTTTAACGTCTCCTCTTTCTCTATCAAACTCAACTCTTACGTTTTGAGCAGAACCAAAGTTTTTCTTGTATGCTGTTAAAAGAGCTTGTTCTATAGTGTCTATAAGTATTTCTTTATCTATTCCTCTGTCTTTTTCTAACTCATCTAATGCTTCTATAAATTCGTGGTTCATTTTATTTTTACCCTAAGCTATCTTATTAAAACTTTATTGCAAGTCTTACAAGAGCTACTTCCTTTCTATTAAATTCAACTTCTTCATCATTTATTATAACTTTTATAGTATTTTCATCTGTTAATCCAACTAATGTACCTTCAAATTGCTTTGAACCATTTAGTGGTTTGTATAATTTTATTTCAACGTCTCTTCCAGCGTATCTTACAAAGTCTTTATCTTTTTTAAGCGGTCTATCAAGTCCTGGTGAAGATACTTCTAAGAAGTAGTTATCTTTTATAGGATCTTTAACATCTAAAACTTCGCTTAATTGTCTACTTACAGCTTCACAATCATTTAATGATATTCCGCCTTCTTTATCTAAGAATACTCTTAAGTAATACTCTCCAGCTTCTTTTACATATTCTACATCTACTATTTCAAAATTAAGTGGTTCAGTTATTTCTGATACTAATTCTTCTATAGTAGCTTCTATACTCTTTTTCATATTTTTCCCTCCTATTCAGTTGTCAGTTTATTTAAAACAAAAGAGTGAGAACTTCTGGTCTCACTCTTAGTGTTTGCAAAATGTATTATTTTATATACTATAATAACATATATAAGGTTTAATTGCAAATTTTTTGAAATTACTATATTTCTAAGCCATCTTTATTAATAATTTAAATCCTAATTTTACATATTTTCTTTATACTTAGCTTTTGATATGATATGAGTTATAGTTCCCATTGGACAATAAACACACCAAGAGCGAGGCTTGTATAAAAGCATTGTAACTACACCTAATATTGTAGATGTAAGCATAATACTATAAAATCCAAATGCAAACTGTGCTACCCAAGGGCTTACCATACTTACATTAGCCACTTTCCATGGCATTTTGAATGTCCAAAGTATTGTTATAACTTCTTTTAGACTATTAGTTTGATTAAATACTAAGTATGTCATAAACAACATATTTATAAACATTGTCATAAAGAATATTAAAAATCCATATCTAAACCACTTACTTTTTAAAAACTTAGGAATATTATTGTATTTTGATAATTTCATTTTATTTCCCATTAAATCTAATAATTGACCTCTTCCACAGTAAGTATTGCAGTATGATTTACCTTTTCCTAATATTGCCATAGCTAAAGGTATTGTAAAGCATAGTAATCCAAGCCATGCAAATAATACATTAAATAATCCTAGGAATAAATATAATGCACTTAATATCCACATATACTCTTTCCAAGTTTTCTTTTGCTTTTTCATTATATACATTCCTCCATGCTTTTTATTTCTATAACAGATGCAGGACATGCTTTAGCACATTTTCCACATCCTACACATTTATCTAAGTTAACTTTAGCAAATACACCTTGTTCTATGGTTATAAGGTTTAGTGGGCATTCTTTTATACAAGTTCCACAGGCTACACAATAATTCTTGTCTATAATTGCTTTTTTTCTTATTTTCATAATTATTCCCTCCTATATTCCTTATAGAAGTATTATATTAATTTTTAATTTTTAGTTCTATGACTTTGTCACATTAAAATAATTTATTTATAAAATAAAAAATACCTTAAAATAACTATAAAAGTTATCCTAAGGTATTTTATTATTTCATTGTATATATATTTATTTTGTCGTATAAATCACTAGGCACTATGTACCATACACTAGTCTCTCCTATATCTCTTCTGGCCAATCCTTTATCTTTGCTACATAAACCTAGTCTATTTCCATCATTGTCTTTTATAAATAAGTCTGGCTCTAAATCTACATCACTTTCTCCATTCCATCTAGTTATATGTATAGAATTAAGTTCTTCCATTAATTTGTGTTTTTCATATATATCATATATGTCATCTATTAATACACGTTTATTATTATTTATATTTTCTATAGTTATTTCTACATCTTCATAATTTTCTTCGTTAGAAAATATTTCATAGTTTGTTAGGTAGTATTTGTAGTCTATGTTACTCCATGAGCCTTCACTTACTTTTTCCATAGGAATGTACATAATACCACTAGCCTTAATTATATCACTATTAGGATATAGTTTATCAGTTGAATAATTAGATGAATTAACTATATATGCTTTTTTATTTTCTATATAACTTAAATCATTTTCATATTTTATAGTATAAATATCTGCTTTATCATATTTTTTTAATTCTATATTATCTATGATTTCTAATAGTTCTTCAGTTGTCGTGTTAAATTCATTCTCTACAATCTGACCTTTGTTGCTTATTTTGCTTTGTTTTACAGAATAATCACCATTATATATTCCTATACTTACAAGTTTGTTATTTACTTTATCCTCTATATACATATCTAGTAATTTTATTTTTTTATTATTGTCATATTTTACTTCAAAATTTACTATATCCGTTTCCCATGATAATCCTAATTCATTTTTTATTGTTTCATAATCTTCTTTTAATGTATCCATAGATATATTTTTTATATCAAATTTTATATCTCTATAATCTGCTACATCATATATGATATTGCTTAATATAGTTGAATATAACATTAAAACTCCTAGGATTGTTGCTTTTTTCTTTATAATACTATTTGGTCTTTCTTTGTTTTTTAATAAAAACCAATATAATAAAAATCCTGCTGGTATTATTATTGGATACCAGTTAAATGCAAATTCTAATCTAAATCCCCCAAGTATAAAAAATCCTACTAATTTTAAAGCTAGGTATTTTTCATTTTCTTCTTTTTTATAATATATATGTATTAGATATGCTATTATAGCTCCCCAAAATATTAAATTTATCATACCACTTTCTTCTGCAAACTCTATAAATTTGTATATATACTCCACATAACCCCTCCATAATCTTTATCATATATATGATATATTAATTTTAATTATATATGGTAAAGATTTGATTACAAAATAATTTAGTTAAATATTTTATCCCCCCGTCGTTTTTTCTTACCCCCACTTTTCAGCTTTAGTTTGTTTATCTTCAATAAAAAAACCTTGTAATTTACAAGGGTTTATAGTTTTCTATTTATTTTTCTAAGCACCGTTAATACTTATCTCATATTTTTTATCCATAACTTTATAGGACTTTTTCATAAGTTTAATTCCAATAAATAAGGTAATTAATTCTGCAAAAGGTACACTCATCCATATACCATTTATTCCAAATATATTAGGTAATGTAAATATGCCTATAATTATAAATATTAAACCTCTACATGAAGCTACTATTACTGATTCTTTAGCATATCCTATAGCTGTAAAGTATCCAGAATTAACTATATTAAATCCATTTACGAAAAATGCAAATGCATATATTTTTGCTCCTACAGATGCTATATTTAATATTTCTTCATTTCCATTTACAAATATATTAACTAAATTTCTTCCAAAGAAGAATAATAAAGTAAATATTATTATTCCTATGGTTATTATAACTTTATCAGATAATTTCATTATAGCTTTTACTCTATCAAATTTCTTACTTCCATAATTGTAGCTAACTATAGGCCCTATACCATCAGATATACCAAACATTGAAAGTACACCAAATTGAGCTACATAATTTATAGCAGTAAAAGCTGCTACGCCTGTCTCTCCTGCTATATTCATAAATGCCATATTGAATAAATATGCACTAGTGGCTGTGGCTATTGAATTTATTCCCTCTGATGAACCATTATATATTACTGGAAATATTACAGATTTATCAAACTTTCCAACAAATACGTTTATAATGTTTTTTTTGTTTAATGCAGGCCACACTACAACTAAAAACGCTAAAGAGTATGCTAATCCTGTGGCAGTTGCTGCTCCTACGATTCCAAGCTTTAGCTTATATATTAATGTATAGTTTAATGTTATATTTGCAAATAAACTTAATATAGAACCATAAAAGTAAAGTTGAGGTTTTTCCATTATTCTTCCCGAAAAACCAAATAAAAACATTAAAGACATTGGTATTGTAAATACTGAAAGTGTCTTAATATATAAAGAAACATCTTTTAATAATATATCACTAGCACCTAATACATATGCTATTTGTGAGTTCATTGTAAATCCAAATACTGTTATACCAAATCCAAAAACTAATATAAATATCATAGCTGTCTTAAATATATTTTGTGTCTTAGCTACATTACCATCTCCTAAACTAAGCCCCATATAACTTTGTGATCCTATACTCATTATCATGGATAAAGCTATTATAACTTGCATAAATGGTGCTGCTATATTTACACTAGCCATTGCGTTTGGTCCTAGTACATTTCCTACAAATATTCCATCTACAACTGCCTGCATGCCTGTAATTACCATAGCTATTATAGCTGGTATAGAATATTTTATAAATAATCTAGGTATTTTTTCACTACCTAATATATTCTCTTGCATATTATCCCCTCCTAATCTATCAATCTTTATATTTGTTAATACAAGATAAACTATATATGAATTACTTTCTTTGTATAATAATAAAGTCTTGACTAACTCCATAGTCAAGACTTTATCTAATATTTTCTATATAAATTTTTACGAAGTATATGTTTTTTTTACTCTTTTTTAATAGTGTAAATAAACATTCTATAAATACATTTATATTTTTTTCTATATTTTTATCTTTATAAATTTCCTTTATACATTCTTCTATAAACTTTTCTATGTTAGATGCAGTATCTTTTCTAGTTAATAAAATATAATTTCCCTTATATTTAATTTTTTCGTATTTTGCATCATTACTAATAACTTCATTATCTAGTTCAAATCCAATTATATTTTCATTAAAAAGTATATTCTCATTATTAATATTATCTATTTTTAATATTAGATTTTTTTTATTTAAAAATTTTCCAAAGTGGTTATAATCATTTTGATTAAAATATATAATATCCTTTTCTATATATACATTTTCAAATTTTTCTTTTTCCTTATTAGAAAAGTTTTTCATTTGAGTTGTTACATCTATAGAGTGTTGTACTTCATCCTTTAATTTTGTCAAATACTCTATTTTTTCTTCTAACAACTTTTTATGATTTTTAAATAATTCTATGTAACTACTTTCATCTTCCTTTTTTATAATATCTTTTATGTCTTTTATTGGTATTTCTAGTTGCTTTGCTACTAATATTATCTCAAGTAATTCTATTTCTCTTATTGTGTAATATCTGTATCCATTATCTTTTTTTAAACTTGGCTTTAATAGATCTATTTTATCGTAATATCTTAGTGTGTCATGACTTATGTTATACATTTTAGCCACTTGTCCTATAGTAAATATCAAAATAATCTCCTCCAAAACTTTCCTTTATTATTAATTTATTTTATCACACATCTAACTATATTATTTTAATATAGTTTTTTACTTTATATAAAATAAAAAGGCTGATTTTAGTCAGCCTTTTTATTTTTAAATTGATACTTTATTAAAATTATTATCTAAATCTATATAAAAGTTAGTAATAGTTAATTGTATATATGGCCCTAACCATAAGTATCCTATACCTAAAGTAATAATACATAAAAGTGCCCATCCTATAAAACTTAGGTTAATAACAAATAAATTCCATTTATTGCCTTTCATCATTTTTATACTAAGTTTTATTGAATCAATTAAACCAAGTTCTTCTTTATCAACAAAGATATATGGTGTCATAGCTAAAGCTAATTCAAGTATAACAATAGGTATAGATAATACTACTCCAACTATTAATGCTCCTACTATCATACCAGTAGATACACTTTCACTAAAAACTATCATAGATGATGTGGCAAAAACTATTATAATACCTAATACAATTCCTATAACAAACATTAAAGCAAATAATCCTAATGATTTTAATATTGATTTTTTAGATACTAATAAGTCATCAAACTTAGCTTTTCCATCAGTTTCGCTAAATCTTAAAAAGAAATTAGCAAATCCTACAGAAAACCATATTGCTAATCCAATTAAAAATATTGTACTAATTAAGTATATACCCATTGAACTTGAAAATTCAGACATAAAAGAAAGAGCCATGGTTGCTATGGTATATACTAACATGACTAATACTGGGGTTTTCCAATTGCCTTTAAGTTGACTCTTAGAAAGTTGTTTTAATTCTACTCTAGTCAAAATCTCATCCCTCCTTAAACTTTTACTTACAATATATATATATTCAAATGTATGACCAATAGTTCTAAGATTTGCTAGTCTAAATTTAAAAAAATATAATAAAAAATGACCTATAAATAGGTCATTTTAATTTCATGTACAATTTTAAGTATATTACAAATACGTTTAGATATATCATTAACTAAATTAAATATGTTCGCGAAAAAATATGTTTCACTAAACATATAAAATAGAATAATATATTAACATTAATTATCCTAAATAGACTTGTTCTCTTTATTTTTTAGTAATTTATTAACCTTATATGCTTTATAAAAACAACCTATTGCCAATAAAATATTAATATTCGGAATCATTATATCAATTTTGATAATAGTAACTAATAAAATACCCATCAAAATACATATATTTCTCTTTATAGTTAAATTCATAAATTATCCCCCTTAATGAAACTAAATACATACTTTAAATCAGATAACTATTGTTAATCTAATTATAACAGTACTTGTAATTTTTATAAATGTCCACTAAAACAGATGTTTTTTAACATATTATATAAACTAACTGTGTAAAAATTTATTTATATGTTTTTACTAATATTTAATTACAATAAAAAAAGACACATAATGTGTCTTTTTCCGAACATATATATATATTATAATATAGTTACATTCTCCGCTTGAGGACCTCTAGCACCTTTAACTATATTAAAGTTTACTTTTTGACCTTCTTCTAATGATTTAAACCCATCAGTTTGTATAGCTGTAAAATGTACGAATACATCATCTCCACCTTCTACTGATATAAAACCAAATCCTTTTTCATTGTTAAACCATTTTACTATTCCATTTATCATTAAAAAATACTCCTGTGAACCTATTTCTAGGTCTCTCTTAATTTATTTGTGTATCGATTTTGTATCGCTACAAGTATTATTATAGCACATGCTATTAATAATAGATAGCTTTTTATTTTATTTTCTTTTAAATGCTTTCTATTTAACTTAAATTAACCTTGTTTAAATGTACTATTTTAAACGATTTGCAAGAATTTTTCATCATAATTATCAATATAAATTTATAAAAATTACAATAAAAAAGGAGCTTAAATTAAGCTCCTTTTACTTTTAATCTATATGTTTAGCGTTATATTCTTTATCTAGTTCTTTATAGAAGTTAGCCATAGTTAAAGTAAAGTATGGTGATAACCATAAAAATCCTATTCCTAAAGTTAATATACTTAATATAGCCCATCCTATAAAGCTTAGCCATATAACGAATAATCTCCATTTATGACCTTTCATCATTTTTATACTAAGAGATATTGATTTAAATACTCCTACTTCTTCTTTATCTGCAAGTATAAATGGTACCATAGAAATTGCTAATTGAATTACTATTGATATTAACCATAATATAATACCTACAATTACCATTGGTGCTATAGCTTCAAATAAATCATTTGCATTTAATACACTTATTGTAAATCCACCTACAAAACTAAACATTAATACAATATATACTATTATTAATATTATACCTACTAATACAGAAAATCCTAAAGATTTAAAGAAAGTTTTATTTGATACTGATAAATCACTAAAATCAACGCTTTCATCTTCTATAAGGTTTAGAGATAATTTCGGATATGCTACAAAGAACCATGATTCTATAACTAAAGCAAGTATTATTCCAATTAATGATACAAATAAAGACTCGCTATTATCTAGATATGATACTAAAAACATTACTATTGAATAAGCTAACATAGCTAATACTGGTACATTCCAATTACCCTTTAGTTGACTTTTAGAAAGTTCTTTTAACTCTTTCCTATTCATAAAAATTCCTCCAATGATTGTTACTTAATGTCTATGAGTTTAATATACCCTATTATTTTTTATCTAAAACATTTATTGTTAAAAAATGGATTATTTAAATTTGTACTTTTTTTAAACTATAAATTATAAATAGTTTTTAAATAAAAAAGCTTAGGTTATACCTAAGCTTTAATGTATTTTATTACTATTTTTTTTAAAATAAAGATAATTGGTTTTCGTCACTCATATTATTAAGTGAACCGTGACTAGTTAATGTTTCTATAACGGTCTTAGAAATCTTGGTTCTCTTTCTTAAGTCTTCTTTAGAAATAAATTCTCCATTTTCTCTTTCTTTTTGTATATTTATTGCTGCATTTTCCCCAACCCCTTGTAGGGCTATCATTGGAGGAAGTAGCATCTTTTCTCCTGCAACTTGGAATTTACTTGCATCTGATTTATATATATCAACTGGAAGTATTTTTATACCTCTTGCATACATTTCAAGTGCAACTTCAAGTACTGTAAGCATATTTTTTTCTTTAGTTGTTGCGTCATTTCCTAAACTTTCTATTTCATTTATTCTAGCTTTAATTGCAGGTAGTCCCTTAACTATTAAATCAGCATCAAAGTCTTCTGCCTTTGTTGTAAAGTAAGTTGCATAGAAAGCTTCTGGATAATGAACCTTACAGTATGCTAGTCTAAATGACATCATAACATATGCTACGGCATGTGCTTTAGGGAACATGTACTTTATTTGTTTACATGACCATATATACCATTCTGGTACGTTGTTAGCTTCCATTAGCTCAACATGTTCAGGCTTTAATCCTCTACCTTTTCTAACATTTTCCATTATGGTGAATGCCATCTTTGGTGGAAGTCCTTTAAATATAAGGTAGTTCATTATATCGTCACGTGTTGATATAACATCTTTAAGTCCAACTATTTCCTTTTGAACAAGCTCTTGTGCATTGTTTAGCCAAACGTCAGTACCATGAGAAAGTCCTGATATACGTACTAGTTCTGCAAATGTTGTTGGTTTTGTATCAAGTAACATTTGTCTAACGAACTTTGTACCAAACTCAGGTATTGCAAGTGAACCTATAGGACAGTTAATTTCCTCTGGTGTTACTCCTAATGCATCTGTTGAAGTAAATAGTGACATTGTTTCTTTGTCATCTAAAGGTATTTCTGTTGCATCTATTCCTGTTATATCTTCTAACATTCTTATTATGGTCGGAACGTCGTGCCCAAGTATATCTAGCTTTAGTATTCTACCACTTATAGAGTGGTAGTCAAAGTGTGTTGTTATTACTCCACAACTTGTATCATTGGCAGGATATTGTATTGGTGTAAAATCATATACATCCTTATAATGTGGTACAACCATAACTCCACCTGGATGCTGTCCTGATGTTCTTTTTACTCCTGTACACCCATTAGATAGTCTTACTACCTCTGCTGTTGGTACTTGTATATTATTTTCTTCTACATATTTTCTAGCATATCCAAAGGCTGTTTTTTCAGCTACTGTACCTATTGTACCTGCTCTATAAACATATCCTTCACCAAATAGTTCTTCTGTGTATTTGTGTATTACTGGTTGGTATTCTCCAGAGAAGTTAAGGTCTATATCTGGTTCTTTATCCCCTTCAAATCCAAGGAAAACTTCAAATGGTATATCATGTCCATCTTTTTTAAGCTTTCTTCCACACTTTGGGCAATCCTTGTCTGGTAAATCTACTCCAGAACCCCATTCACCTATTTCATAGAAATATGAGTATTTACAATCTTCATTTTCACATATATAGTGAGCTGGAAGTGGATTAACTTCTGTTATATCACTCATTGTCGCTGCTACTGATGAACCAACTGAACCTCTTGAACCAACTAAGTATCCATCTCTTAATGACTTTGTAACCAGCTTTTGGGCGATAATATACATTACGGCATATCCATTTTTTATTATAGAGTTTAGCTCTCTATCAAGTCTATTTTGAACAACTTCTGGAAGTGGATCTCCATATATTCTTTTTGCCTTGTTGTAGCACATTTCTCTAAGTTCTACATCTGAACCTTCTATTTCTGGAGGATATGTTCCATCAGGTATTGGTAGTATATTTTCTACCATATCAGCTATTTTATTGGTATTAGTAACTACAACTTCATAAGCTAGCTCTTCTCCTAAGTAACTAAACTCCCTTAGCATTTCATCTGTTGTTCTAAAATGAAGATATGTTTCTTCTTCATCTACTTTAAATCCTTGAGAGTATTTAAGTATTGTTCTAAGAACAGCTTCGTGTTCATCTAAGAAGTGAACATCTCCTGTAGCTACTGGTATTTTTCCAAATTTATGTGCTACCTCTACCATTTTTCTATTTAAATCTCTTAGTTCTTCTTCATCTTCTACTTCACCTTTGTGAATCATAAATTTATTATTATCTATTGGCATTATTTCTATATAATCATATAATTCTATAATTTTTGCCATTTCTTCATCATCAACATTTTTCTTTACTGCTTGATATACCTGTCCATTTTCACAAGCAGAACCTATTATAAGTCCTTCTCTATGTTCTTGTAAGAAGCTTTTTAGTATTCTTGGTGCTCTGTAAAAATGATTAACATGGGCATCTGATACTATTTTGTATAGATTTTTAAGCCCTGTGTAGTCTTTTGCAAGTAAAGTTATATGATTAGTTCCTAGCTTTGTATAATCAACTTTACCTAATATTTCATTTACTTCTTTTAAGGTATTTGCACCTTTTTTTACTAGCATATCTAAAAACTTTTGAAATATTAAAGCAGTAGCTCTTGCATCATCTACAGCTCTATGGTGATTTAAAAGTGGTACACCTAGTGCTTTTGCTACTACATTTAATCTATGCCTTTTTAAATCTGGAAGTAATATTCTAGCTAGTGTAAGTGTATCTATACTTTTATTATTAAATTCTATATTTTGTTGTCTACATTTTTCTCTTATAAATCCAATATCAAATTCTGCATTGTGAGCAACTAGCACACTATCTCCTATAAACTCCATAAATTTAGGTAGTATTTCTTCTATTGTTGGTTTATCTTTTACCATATCATTAGTTATACCTGTTAGTTCTTGGATTTTATATGATATATCTTTTTGTGGGTTTATAAGTTCACTAAAATTGTCTACTATTTCAAAGTTTTCTATTTTAACTGCACCTATTTCAGTTATTTTATCATTAGTATTAGAAAACCCTGTTGTTTCTATATCAAATACCACAAAGCTTTGTGATAGTTCTTTATCATTAGCATCTTCTATTATATCTTTTGAGTCTTCTACTAAATATCCTTCTACACCATATAATACTTTTATATCATTAGCCTTAGCTGCACCCATAGCCTCTGGGAAAGCTTGAACCACTCCATGGTCAGTTATTGCTATTGCTTTGTGTCCCCATTTTGCAGCTCTTTCTATAAGCTTTTTAGTAGAACAAAGTGCATCCATTGATGACATTTGAGTATGTGCATGAAGTTCAACTCTTTTATTTTCAGATAAATCTTTTTTCTCTTCTTTTTCTTCTTTTCTTATACCACTTATAGTCATTGTAAGTTCTCTTTGGTAAGTGTCATACATAACATCACCTTTTATTTTTACATGTGAACCTTTTTTAACATTATCAATGACTTTATCTTTATTAGTATCGTTTAAGAATAATTTACAGCTTACAGAACTTGTGTAATCTGTAATAGATGCTATAAATAATATTTTACCATTTCTAAGTTCTTTAATTTCTATATCAAATATATCACCAACTACTGCTACTGTACCTGACTCTTGGTTAAGAGATTCTATTTTTTCTACCATAGCATGTACATTTTCACCATATATTAGATGTTCATCAAATTCAGGTCTTATAACATAAGCCTCTTCTTCATCTTCTTTAGGTTCATTAGTTGCTTGTATTTCTAAATCTTTAATCTTATCTTCTATTATTTTATCGCTTTTTCTTAATATTCTTTCAATGTTTACATCTTCATCTATAGCCCTTTCCATGACTATATTAATATCTATTCCTAACTCCTCACTTAACACACTTTTTAATACATATACTACATTTTGTTTTATAAGTCTTTCATAAAATATTCCTTTTGGAATTTTTATTTTTAGTAAATCATCTATACACATATACTCAACTTGCCTATACCATCCTGCTATAGATGGGCAAAGTCTTTTTAAAATATATAATATATTTACCCAGTACATTTTTATAATGTCTTTATTAGCTTTTCTATCAAGCCCTGTATATCTTATTTTTATTTTTATATCTTTAAAGTAGTCTAGCTTATTGTGCAAGTCTTCCTTTAACATATCAAGTACTTCATAGGATATTATAGATTTTGAGTTTAAATAAAAATATACTATTTTGTCTTCTTTAAAGTAAGTTACTTTGTTTATATAAACTTCTTTTAGTTGTTTTTTTAATATATTATTGTTTATTTCTAGTTTATCTAAGTATTCACTAACAGTTTCCATAGTATCCTCCCTTCAAAACTTAGTAATATATTATATCACAGTTTTTAAGTTTTAGAGTTATCTATATTTATACCCATATATACTATTTTAATTTGGATTAGCTACAAATTGCACCTATTTTAATATTATATTAAAAGACTATATAATTAGGCGGTGTTAATATGGCTACCTTTAACGAAAATAATTATAGAAAAATAACAACTTATTATAAAACATTAGGCGAAAAAAAATTATTTAAATCTTCTTTAAGTAGTCTAAACCTAAACAAAAGAGTATTTTTATTTTATTTTAAATATAAAAATATTCCTATATGTGCCTTACCTAGACTAAGATCAATACTTGCTTCTAGACATAGCTTTTTATCTTTTTGCTATAATTTTTTTAACTTTGTAAACTCAAATGGTGTTTGTGTTGAAATTAGCGAAGATTCTATATCTCTAATTGCTAAGTTTGTTGTATCTCACGAGATTGGTCATATTGTAGATAAAAATATATATAAATCTAAGGAACAATACAGCGCTATAATATATTCAATAATAGATAAAATAATAGAATACGATATAGACGTTAGTAATAACAATATCCATAAAGAAAATATTCCTGATGATTTAGAAAAAAACCTTATTGCTTTAAAGAAAAATCTTATTAATCGAGAAGTTACAGCTTGGAATAATGCTAAATCTATGGTAAACATTAAAAATAGCCATGAAGAGTTTATATTTAACAAGGTAAAAGAGTATGCACTTGCTACTTATAACTTTGGAAATCTTAAAAGTGTTGTAAGAGAACATAATATAGATACTATTTTACGATATACAAAAAAAGTTGCATAGCTTTACATACTCTTATATTTTTTAAATTAAAAATGTCTCAAAATAATAATTTTGAGACATTTTCCCTAAATATTAAAATATATTAATTATTTTGACATTATTATGTACATAGATATTATAAGCCCTATACATCCAGTACAAAACATTATGTCAATAACCTTTTTATTCATTCTCCCCTATTTCCCCCTATTTATTAAGTAATGGTTTTATTACATTATTAGGTATAGTAAATTCAACTAATCCCATATACCCTGGCGCTACGTCATACTTATCAAAGCATATAACAAGTTCACCATTTTTATTTATATAAAAATCTTGATTTTTATCAATAAACTTAAAATTCATTTCTTTTATTTCATCATCTATCCAATAATGTTTATTCTTATCTTTTTTCATATTGTCTCTCATTTGTTCTTTTATATTTTGACTTATAACATTTATATAGTCATTATTTTTAAACATCCCCTCTAAAGACAATACTGTTTCATTTTTTTTATCTATATTATAAAATTTTCTTATTGTATTTGATGAACCTTGTGCATAATGAGTGTAAACTACTACTGAAAACAAATCTTCGTTATCTGTTAATACTTCATACCAAGATTCTACTAAGCTATGCCCTTGTACTTTATCTGATTTTAATATTTCCATTTCTTCTAAGAAATCTTCGTATAATTTTTTTCCTTCTTTTTCAAACTCACTATTTAATTTGTACTCTAATTTTTTATCTGTTAATCCGCTTATTTTTGGAACATCTATTGATGCCTTATATCCATTTTCATCTATACTGTAATTTTTTATAGTTATTATTTTTACTAAATTTCCTATTATCGGTATTTTAGAAAGAGTTTGAGCAAATGCTGGGCTAATATTTATGCCTAAAACAACAAGTAAAAGAGATGCTGCTATTACCATTTTGTTTTGATATTTTCTATATTTTATATTGCTATTTAGTGCATCATTTACTACATCATCTAATTCTTTTGGTATTTTAATATTATCATAATCTTTCTTTAACATTTTCAAGCTATCTTTATCCTTCATTATTAACCATCCTCTCTCTTGATGTCTATTTTTATTTTAAGCTTACTAAGAGCCTTATAAATTCTAGTTTTTATTGTGCTTATATTTTGGTCTAATGTCTTTGCTATATCCTCTATTTTCATATCTTCAAAGTATCTAAGTATTATAACTGTTTTATAAATTTCATCTAAGCTATCTACTGCCCTTAGTAGATCTATATCACTATATTTATCATAATCTATTTTAGAATCTTCTAAAACATCATCACTTACTACTATGTATTTTTTATTTTTCCTTATGTAGTCTGTTGTAGTATTTATAAGTATTTTATAAAACCATGGCTTTATATTATCCGTATCTTTTAATGTATCTATTTTAGAAAGAGCTTTACATATAGCATCATGAACTATGTCTAGGGCATCATATTCATTTTTAACATAGCTATAAGCTATTTTGTAAAATGACTCTTTGTTTTTAACTATATAGTCTTTTAATTTTTTTTCTTTTAAATCTTTGCTTAAGCTTAGCAGTTTCATTAATAATTTAAACCTTCCTTTCTTGTACATATATATAGACGACTTATGTACACTAAAAAGTTGCTTATTTTTTAATTTTTTAATTTAATATATAAAATACCCTCATCTTTTAACTTAGATGAGGGTATTTTTTTATTTATCTGCTATATTTTGGAATATCAAATACTAAATTGCTTCCTTTATCATACATGCCAACTATTTTTACCATTACTCCTGATATACCATTTGCCCAGTTTACATCTGTTGCATATTGATGCCATGAGTAATCATAGTTAAATTTCATTTTAAATATGTTATTTTGCTTATATTTTGTATTTTTTATGTAATTTTGAGCTATCCATTTAGCTGAACCATCAATTGTTGCCTCTACACTTGTCCAACCATTTGAATAAGCAGCTTCAGCACCGCTTACGTTTGCACTATGGTCTATTGCACCTATACCAAAGAAGTTGTAAACCTTAACTGGTGATGGTAGTGGTTTTCCTTTGTATGATGTTATAGTTTGACCTTGTGCTAAAGTTGATCTTCCATAAGCTGTTTCCCACATAGCATGAGATACTAAATAAGCTAAATCTATATCATATCTTTTAGCTGCATTTATAAAAGTTTGCCCTTGATTATAAAATACATTAGTTCCTGAAGATGCTGGTCTTAAAGAGTTTAAATATGAGTTTAATTCACTAGCAGTAACTCCACCTTTATATGAATCTGTTCTTAAAAACTGCATCATTCCCTTTGTACTACCTGTAAAGTTATTTGGGTTTAAGTAGTATTCTAAGTCTGCTCTACTAGCAGTAACAAATCCTCTTTTTATAGATGAATCTATAACATTTCCACCTACACGTGCTCTTTCTAATTGAACTACTACATGATCTTCTAATGTATATCCTAGTTGTATATGATTTACAGTTGCTCCATTTATATTGGCAGTTCCTCCACCATTATCTGGAGTTTCACTTCCTCCACTAGAACCTATGTTACTTAAATACATACTAGAAACATATGCATTACTTCCTCTGTAATCTATTTTTGACCATCCATTACTTTCTTCTTTTACTTTTACTTCATCACCCTTGCTTAAAACACCTATTTTAGAGTGAGATGTTGATGGACCACTTCTTACGTTTAGGAAGTCGTAGTTTACTACTTTTACTGTATGATTATCTGGATTACTTGGTACCTCTGGTGTTGTACTTTCACTACTTAAGTACGAACTTGATACATATGCTACCTTTCCATTGTATTTTATTTTACTCCATCCATTACTTTCTGATATTACTCCTACTTTATCTCCTTTTTTTAGTGTTCCTACTTTTGAGTGAGATGTTGATGGTCCACTTCTTACATTTAAAAATTCATAGTTTACTACTTTTGTTTCTTTTATACTTTCACCTGGGTTACTTGGTACTTCTGGTGTTGTATTTTCTTTACTTAAATATGTACTTGATACGTATGCTACTTTTCCATTATATTTTATTTTACTCCATCCATTGCTTTCAGATATTACTCCTACTTTATCTCCCTTTTTTAATGTTCCTATTTTTGAGTGAGATGTTGATGGTCCACTTCTTACATTTAAAAATTCATAGTTTACTACTTTTGTTTCTTTTATACTTTCACCTGGGTTACTTGGTACTTCTGGTGTTGTATTTTCTTTACTTAAATATGTACTTGATACGTATGCTACATTTCCATTGTATTTTATTTTACTCCATCCATTGCTTTCAGATATTACTCCTACTTTATCTCCCTTTTTTAATGTTCCTATTTTTGAGTGAGATGTTGATGGTCCACTTCTTACATTTAAGAAGTCATAGTTTACTACTTTTGTTTCTTTTACGCTTTCATTATTTGAATCTGGCTTTTCAGGATTTGTATTTGATAGATTACTTAAATATCTACTAGATACATAAGAAACTTTTCCATTGTAATTTATTTTACTCCATCCATTACTTTCTGATATAACCCCTACCTTATCTCCTCTATTTAGTTTACCAACTATAGAATGAGATGTTGATGGTCCACTTCTTACATTTAAGAAGTCATAATTTACTACCTTTGTAGTATTCGCTCTAGTATTTATATTAGAATCTGAAACTTTTTCTAAATAATCACTATATACATAGCCTATTCTTCCATCATATTTAACTTTAGACCATCCATTGTTTTCTGATATTAATTCTAATATTGTTCCATTTTTTAATTTAGTTATAGCTCTATAACTAGTACCTGCACCATTTCTCATGTTAAGTCCTTCTATTGTAACTCTTCTTTGGTTATCTGAAGAAGGATTATCATTTGATTCATTATTAGATAATGATATGTATGTAGATGACGCCCATCCAGTATTTCCTGTATTAGTTTTTATTTTGTACCATCCGTCTGTTTGTTCTTCAATTGATACTTTTTCATCCTTTTTAACACTAAATATTACTGCATGACTAGTTGAAGGTCCACTTCTTACATTTAAATAACTTGTTGTAACAATTCCTGTTAAATCAGAAGCATAAACACTACTTACGGTCATAGGCACTGCTGCTAGTGCTGCTAATGCTATCTTTTCTTTCATCTATATTCTCTCCTTGTGGATAAATTTGACATTATATACGATTAGTATAATTATACGACAGTATATTTTTTTAGTAAATCTTATCCGACAAATAAAACTAAAATTTTGTAGTTTTTTTGTAACTTTTTCTAGAAATATAGAGAAATTTATATTTAAAAACATTTTTATTTGAAATATTTTTTATTAAGTACCTCTGCACATTTTACACCATATGGAACTTTTTTAAGTCCAGTTTCTTTTTTAAATACTTCTACTAAATTTTTATTATTTTCAATATAGCTTTTATGATTTGGATAAATTATTGGATATTCTAAATAAGACATAAAGTACTCTAAATCTCTTCCACTACATCTTTTCCAATATCCATCCCATAATGTATTGTTTATATAGTCCCATTGTTCTATTGCCTTTCCATTTTCTATAAAGTATTTTATAGGGTCTGGAATAGGACTTGTATTTTTTTTAAATTCAAAGTCTAATTCACATAATTCTTTTATATATTCTGTTATTTCTTCATTTAAATTTTTCATATTCTTTTCTAATTTTTCTATTCTTACTAAATCTACTTTTAATGAACTTTTCTTATATGCCTTTGCATATATTTCTAGTAATTTATAATCTTTATCATTTATCATATATCTCTACCCCTAAAAATATATTTATTATAATATTTTGATAAACTCTATTGTTTACCTCTTTTTTAAACGATAAATTGTTTGTATTTCTATATTTTATAAATTCCTTCTATCATAATATATACTATGTTATAGTAAATTCATAATATGTAATTAATTTAGTGGTTTTGGAGGATATTTATGAAGATAGGAGTTGTAGGACCTTTAGATTCTAGTAAAAAAATAAAAGAATATTTAAATGAAATAGATAATGATTTAGAGATAAAATTATATATAAGAGAAAAGTTAGTAGATGCACCAGAAGTAATAGTAGATTGTGAAAATGAATGTGATGGAATAATATTTACAGGTTGTGGAGTTTATGAATCTGTTAGGGCTAAGCATAAAATAAACTTGCCTAATGTTTTTGTATCAAGAGGTAATGCAAGTATTGTTAAAGCTCTATGGCAAATAAAAAACAGTAATATAAATTTTAATAAGTTTAGTATAGATGTAGTTGATAATGAGATTTTAAGTGATGCTTTATATGAAATTGACTTTGATATTAATAATGTATATTCTATGCCTTATTCTAATGATATTTCTGAAATGGATTATGCTAAATGGCATATTGATTTATTTGAAAGTAAAAAAACAGATGTAATGTTAACTGGACTTGCAAATGTTTATAATTGCTTAAAGTCAAAAGGATATCCAGTATTTAGACTAGAAGCAACTAGACCTCTTATAAGAGTAAGTTATAATGAGCTAAAAAGTAAATATGAATTAAATAAAGCTAAACACTCTCAAATAGGTGTAGAGATTCTTAGCTTAGTAGATTATAAAGAAAGTATGGACAAGTATTACTCTAACATGATTAAAAGATGTGACCTTGATAAAATTATAGTTGAATATGTTAGAGATATACAAGGTTCTGTATTTAATTTTGGTAGAGATGAATACATAATATTTGCTCATAAAGGTGCTATTGAAAATGATATAAACTACAATAAATTATTTAGTTTAAAAAATAAAATAAAGTCTATTGGATTTTCTCTTGCTGTAGGTATTGGTATTGGAAATACTTCATATCAAGCTGAAACAAATGGATATAAAGCATTAAAGCGTTCTTTAGATTCTTCTGATTTTGATATATATTTAATTGATGAAAATAAGTTTTTAAAAGGTCCTCTAGGGTTAGATAGTGAAATTAACTATTCACTTATAGCCTCTGATGAATATACAATAGATATTTCTAAAAAGTCAGGACTAAGCTGTGAATCAATATCAAAAATTATAGCAATAAGTAATACTAGACAAAGTAAAATATATGATACAAAAGAGTTAGCTACACACTTAAATATAAGTGATAGAAGTGCTCGAAGAATTTTAAATAAATTAGTTTCAAAAGAACTAGCAAGAGTGTGTGCAAAGGGAACTAGTGAGGGGGTCGGTAGACCTAAAAACCTTGTAGAACTTTTATTTTAGTACAAAAAAGGGCTTATTAAAAGCCCTTTTTTTATTAATTATATAGTTCTATCGTATTTTTCTAAGAAGCTTAAGTACTCTTCTTTAGTCATTACAGGAGTGAAGTTATTTAATATTTCATTAGCTTCTTTTGCTCCATCAAATAATAAATCTACAACAGTCATAGCCATAGACTTTGCAGGTACTATGTATGCTAATTCTTCATCTACTATTTCATACTCTCTAGTATGAAGTGCCCCTTTTACACCACCTACCATTGGGTGAAGTGTTGGCATTAGATGAGATATATCACCAAAGTCAAATGAACCTGTAAAATCTCCACCGTCAACTATTTTTTCTGATTCTATTCCTAAATCAACTAAGTTATCACTAAATAATTTATCCATATCTCTATAACGAAGTATTGGTAAATATCCTGGTATTTCAGTTAATACTACCTCTGCTCCTACTGCATTACCACCTGCTATTAAAGCTCTATTTATTCTCTCACTAGCATCTATCATACCATCTATAGTTCTAGCTCTTACATATGATTCCATTTGAACATCAGCAGGTACAACATTTACTATATCTCCAGCTTTAGTTAAAATTGGATGGAATCTAACTCTTTCAGATTCTTTAAATGTTTCTCTTAGTGCATTTACATTATTTATAGCAAGCATTGCTGCATTTAAAGCATTTATTCCTTCATGTGGTGCTGAACCTGCATGTGATTCTTTTCCTATAAATTGAACTTTCTTTCCTATAAATCCATTACTTTCTGGACCTACTAATGCCTTATTTTCTCCCATATCTAATGAATGGAACATCATAGACATATCTATATTATCAAAGTATCCTCTTTTAACAAGTTCTTGCTTTCCACCAAAGTAAGTTATTTCACCTTTATTTTTTAATGATTGTCTATATTCTAACTCTATAAATTCTTCTGCTGGAGTAGCCATAAAAGATACTTTTCCATCAAGATTATCTAATACACCACTTTTAACTAATCCAACTGCAGCACCTAACATACCAGCTATTTGTATATTATGTCCACAAGTATGAGATGCACCTATTTCATTAGAGTGTTTATGCTCTTTACAAGATATTCCGTCTAATTCACCTAATATAGATACATGTGGTCCTTTTTTATCACTATTTGCAGTAGCCATACATCCTGTAACAGCTATATTTTTTTCTACTTCTAGTCCTAATTCTTCACTTAAAAAGTTTGATACAGCTTCAGTAGTTTTATATTCTTTATATCCGTATTCTGGATTTTCATATATTCCACGACCTACTTCTATTATTTTATCTCTATTTTCATCTATTGTTTTTATAATTAATTCTTTTAATTTAGCTTTATTCATAATTAATTCCTCCCAAAATATATAAATATTTGTATTATATTAAACTATATAACCCCTTGCATTTTTAGTACTATATGTCCTATAGATGCACAAGCAAAGAATATTGTTGTGAAAACTACTAAAGATATAACTACTATTTTCCAAGACATTTTCTTTAATTCTTCTATTTTATTACCTACAGATATTCCAGCAAATGCTAGTAGCGGTGTAGTTATAGCCATAAAGTTTATATTTGCAACTTGTTCATTAAATACATCTGATACTGGGTTTCCTGGAATACTAAGTATTAACCCTATTATTGTTGCAAATCCAAATGCAGGAAATATTGATTTTGGAAACATATCTTTTAATATCATTGCTGCCATAGCCGCTGCTATCATTATTAACATTCCTGGAAGAGCTGTAGTTATTGCTACTCCCTTACTTATATACTGTCCTATTAAAATCATAGCCCCAACCATTAGCATTACTATAAGTTGATTAAAACTTTTTTTAACATTTATATTAGCAAACATTTTTTATCCCTCTCTTTACTAAGCTACACTATTTTTTGATGTTTCTTTAGACTTTCTACCTATTTTAGGCTCTAAAACTTTATATAACTTATTTGTAAATGGTAAAGTTATAAATACTAAGAATATTAGTCCAGTTAAACTAGACATCATATTACTTGTAGCCCCATATGAAAGTATAGTATCAACCATAGCAGGATCAGCTGCTATTTCTGGTACTTTTGTAAGTGCTGCTGAAGCTGCAGTCATCATACTACCACTACCAACTCCTGTTGCCATACCAAGTGCATATGGATGAAGACCTGTATATATTGAAACAGAACCTAGTATAGAGAAGTATATAGTTCCTATTACTGTTCCCATTAAATATGTACCTAAAACACCACTACCTTCTGGTGAATTTATTCCGTATTTTTCAGATATAACTCCTAAAGAAGTTTCACGACTTATACTAGAGCAAGCCCCCACAGCTTCTCTTTTAAAACCAAATAGTAACGCTAAAGGAAGTGCTACTATAGGTGCTAATATATGTCCAAATTCTTGAGCTAAAAATGCTGGACCTGCTTGTATTATTTTTGCAAGGTTAGGACCAACTGTTGAACCATACTTTATACCAAGTAAAACAAGTGCGATACCAACAACATCTCCAGCTATATTTATTTCTTTTTCCCCAACCATTTCTTTTAATACTTTTATTTTCTTTCCTAATAAATCTGGTGTGATTATAATTCCTATAATTACTGCGTATAACATTGGGAATAATACTAAGGCTACAGAACCTAGCTTAACTGTATACTCTCCAATAAATTCGCACCCTACAACTATTAATAAAGTTGCAAGCATAACTTTCATAAGACTTTTGTTATTTTCCATATTTCCTCCCTAAAAAATATAAGTATTTAACTAAGACAAAGTTCCCCTTTTTAAGAATACGTTTGCCTATTTTCAAAAATAAAAACTTTACATAAAATATTTAAAGCTTTATTTTTGACATGTCATTAAGTTGTCCGTAATTAAAGAATAAAATATTTGGAGATTTTTGTCAATATATTTTTCATCTTAAACATTTGTATTTAAAAAATATTTATTTCAAAATGTTATTGACAAAATTTGTATAAAGTGATGATTTTTAAAAGTCAACTTTAGTATAGATTAACTTAATGTTAACTAATATCAAGAAAAGGGGTAGGTAAATTGAAGAAAAAATTAGTTGGTATCTTAGTAGCATCTAGTATGATGTTAATGGTTGGCTGTAGTGCAAAAGAAAGCAATAAAACGGAAGCTGAGGAAATCAAAAAAGTATTTATATATGGTAGTTTAAGAAGTGATATGTTTAACTACGATATATATTTAGACGGAAAAGTAACGAAAAATGATAAAGCTACTATAAAAGGTGATTTATCCCATATAGAAAATAAGGGGTACCCTGCTGTAACACCAGGAAATGGTGAAGTAATTGGGGAGTTAATGGAATTTAAAGATTTTGATTCTACTTTAAAAGAATTAGATGAATTAGAAGCTTATGAAGTAGGAAAAGAAAATGAAAATGAATATAATAGAGAAATAGTAGATGTTAAGTTAGAGGATGGAACTACAGAAAAAGCTTATTATTATGAGTATAATCCTCCAGCTGAATACAATAAAGATGATAAATTAGTTCCAGTTAAACATGGAGACTGGAAAGTATATATGGAAGAAAATAATAAAAAATAATAATTATATTAAGAAATAACACTCCATGTATATTATATGGAGTGTTATTTTTTAATTATTTAATAAACTAATTTAAATATTATTTTCTATTTTCTAAGAATTTAACTAAGTTATTAACTGTAGCCATGTCACTTCTTTCTAAGTCTGTTGGTTGAAGTACTATTCCTAATCTAGATTCTATTTCAAGTAATACTTGTATTATAGCTAGTGAGTCTAAAAGCTCTGCTTCAAATAAATCAAAATCTAAATCATCTCTTATTTCATCACTACCTAAAACATCTTCAAATATTTCTATAACTGTTTCTTGCATTTTGTTGTCCTCCTTAAATTAAGCAAAATATCCTGAGAATATTAATAGTCCAAAACATGCTATATTAAATGTTACAAATATTTGCACATATTCAAACCATTTCTCTTTTTTATGCTTTTTGTAGAATTTGGATTTTTTCTGATATATATCTGTAAGAACTAATGCTAGACCTTGATATATACCATATACTATATAAAACCATGTTAAACCATGCCAAAATCCCATAACTAACATTGTTATCATTTGAGCAACACGACCTGCTGTAGCTCTACTTTTAAATCTTTTCTTTCTCATAGAAGATATTAAATATCTTGAGAATATATAATCTCCAAACCATCTAGAAAGACTTATATGCCATCTTGTCCAGAATTCTTTCATATCTTTACTTATAAATGGTTTGTTAAAGTTATCTGGTGCTTTTATACCAAATATATAACTTGTACCTACTGCAAATAAACTATATCCTCCAAAGTCAAAGAATAAATATAAACTATAAGCATACATATAGCTTAGTGCATTTTTAAAAGTTATATCAGTAGGTATTTTTGACATCCAGTAAACATTTATTAAAAATGCTATTACAAACTTATATCCAATCCCCATAAATATTTTTTTAATACCTGGAGCTAAATATTCATTTACATATTCGCTTCTTGATATATTTTTTTCTAATTCTTTTTCAAATCTTCTTGATCTATCTATTGGTCCTGAACTTAATGTTGGGAAAAATAGTACAAAGTAAATCATATCTAATAATTTTACTTCTTTTATTGCCCCATCATAAATTTCTATAACCATTTGTATTGTTCTAAAGTTTAAATAAGATATTCCTATAAAACCAATAGTCCCCATTGATGTATATGGTGATAATTTATTAATTATTATTGGAGACATTGATGCTAATAAAAATAATCTATATACAAGCTTACTGTCTGTTTTCTTTCTTACATATTCATATCCTTTAACTACTATAACTTCAATTACCATAAAGGCTATTAAGAATTTTAGGTGTACATTTACTCCAACTATTAAAAGTATCATAAATGCAGTTGCTATCATTCCATAGTACTTTATCTTTTTTTCACAAAGTCCTAATATTATAGCTGGTATTGACGTTAATAATAATATATAAAGATAAAAATAATCTCCATATTGTGAAAAAGTCATTAAATTTCCTCCATAAGTTTCTTTCTATCTATTTTTCCGTTTATGTTTGTTGGGAATTCATCTATAACCTTTATATTTCTAGGAATCATATATGATGGTATATATTTTCCTAATTCTTTTTTGATTATCATCCCATTTTTAAGATTGCTTAGGGAGTTCTTTTCCTTTAATTGTACTATACCTGTTAAGTATGCTATTTTTTCATCCTTATAAACTGGTATAACTACTGCATTTTTTATATTTTCAACTTTTCTTAAGTTGTTTTCTATATCTTCTATTTCTATCCTAAATCCGTTTAATTTTATTTGGAAATCTTTTCTACCGTAGTAGTATATTCTTCCATCTAGAAGATATCCTATATCTCCTGTTTTATAAGCTCTATGTTTTACTCCATCTATTTCATCAAAGTAAAATACTTCATTAGTTTTTTCTTCATTGTTGAAGTATCCTTTTGAAACTGAAGGTCCTATTATTACTATTTCACCTTTTTCACCTTCACCTAGTTCATTTCCCTCTTCATCTATAATTTTTATCTTACAGTTTTCCATAGGGAATCCTACAGGTAAGCTTTTTTCATCTTCTACTAATTCCATAGTCATATCATTTACACTTACTCCAACAGTAGCTTCAGTTGGTCCGTATCCATTTATAACTCTAGTATTTTCAAATCTTTCTAAAAGTTCTTTTGTTAAACTCTTTGGAAGTGCTTCACCTATAAATATCATAGATTCAAGTTTTGGTAACATTTCACTATTAAAGCTCTTTTCTGTTACACAAACTCCTGCAAATGATGGTGTTGAAACCCATACTGCCATATCAGATTCACCAAATTGTCTAAATAGTTCCTTGTAGTCTGCTAATACTTTCTTTGTTAAAGAGAATAAAGTAGCACCATGAACTAATCCTGGATATATAGATGTAACTGATAAGTCAAATGAATATGCTGCTTGATTCATTATTACTTTTTCACTTCCATCTATGTTTAAATATGGACTAATCCAATCAACAAAGCTATCTAAGTTATTTGAACTTATTTGAACTCCCTTTGGTTTTCCTGTACTTCCTGATGTAAATAAGATGTATGCATTTTCATCATCTTTTACCCAGTTAGATTTATCTATTTCTTTATTTTCATATTTTTTTATAATTTCTTTTAATTCATTTTCATTAACTACATTTAAGCCTTCTAAGTTTACTTCACTAAAGTTAAATACAACTTTTGGCTTAATTTCACCAGTTACATCATATACTCTATCTAGTGGGAAACTTATATCAAGTGGTACATATGCTCTTCCTGATTTTAGGGCACCTATCATACATGCCATTATCATATTTTCCTTGTTTCCATATATAACTATTGGTGTGTTATCTTCATGTATCTCTTTTAAATATAAAGCTATTGCTTCTGAGTACTTATCTAAATCTTTATAAGAAAGACTTTCATCATTACATTTTAATGCTATCCTGTCTGTATTTGCGTATTTTTTTATACCTTCAATGATTTTCATTAGTAATCCTCCTTATTAAAATTCATTATATATAAATGGTAATTCTTTAAATGATGTAAATGTCATCACTAATATAGCCATTATTATAACTATTGTTAATGTAATACTTATCATTAAGTATTTATTGTTGATTAAGTTTTTTAAATAATTTTTCACAAACATCTACCCATCCTTTCGTACCAAGGTGCATAACGTCTCTTAAGTAATACTTTTCAGTTTCTTTGTCTCTTAAATCTATAACATCAAAACCTTTTTGTTTTGCCATATTTTCAGCTTTATCATAAAAAGCATGTCTTTCTTCTTTTGATATTCCTGTTAAGTTATAGAACTTGTCCATAGCTGGAAGCATAACAACTACTGGCTTTATTCCTAAATCTTTACATACTGATAATGTTAACTCATAATCATCAAATTCTCTTGATTCTAATAGATTAACATAATCGTATCTACCTTTCATCTTGTCTAGGTTTTTACCAAAGTTTTTCTCATAGTACATTTTGTCTATACATAAATCATTGTTTCCAACCCTCTTTTTAGCATCTTCAATTGCTTGTTTTGTCTCATTTTCCCAGTTAATAGGCTCTCCTTTTTTAACTTCTTTTTTCATAGGAGCTCTTAATAACTTTTTAAATAACATTCCCTTGTCTTTTAACACTACTTCAAATTGTCTTGCTTTAAAGTAAGGGTATAATATAGTTTTTTCTACTTTTGAAGTGAACGAATTGTCATTATATAACTTTGCATATACAGCTTCTGGCTTAAACTCTCCAGATCCAGCTAATAACTCACTTGCTCTTTTTGCAAACTCCTCTTTATTTTTCTTTGATATTTCAGGATTTTGTAAAAAGGCATAAAATTGAACAGGTGAAAATCTACCTTGGTAGTGGTGAGCTGTAACACCGCCTTTATCCATAAACCACTGCATAGAAAGTAGTAATACAACTTTTTTATCTTTTATATTAGGGTCTGTACTCCCAATTATAGTTGCATCTTGTAAGTTTTGAGTATATGCCTTTCCTATTATAAATACTTTATTTTTGCTTCTATTTGTATTGAAATAGTAAGTAGGATGTTGCTTTGTAGCATGTCCTAGTTCTGATGAACCTATCATCATAATGTCATTTTGTTTTAAAAGATGATTATTTAATATAATTCCCTTATCCTTTTCCACGCTTAGAGGATAATCCATTACAGGAATTAAATCTTTTTTATTTAATAGGTCTTTTATCTCATGATCTAGGAATTTGTCTAATCCGAATAAAAATAATCCTCCTATTAATACCGGCACAATGAAATAAGTTATTTTTTTCATATTTCTCTCCTCTAATTTAATCGTAATACCTAACTATTTTATTACTTTATCGACATATATTCAATAACACTTTTGTAACTTTATGTTTTTTTAAGGTATTTTTAAGATTTTTTTAAATTTTTTTTAAAATAATTTCAATCTTAAATATTTTATTTTTAGTATATTTCAAATAAAAAATATAAGTTTTTTATAATTTTTCTTTTAGTTAATAAAAATTTGCATAAAAAAAAGTATAGATATATATCTATACTTTTACCTTTTGTTTTAATTTTTTAGTTTTTAATAGTTTTATATTAAAAAACCTTAATTATTTAAGTTTAGTTATTTTTCTAATATTTAAATACTATATTTATATAATTAGTATTTTTGTTATCAATAAATATATAAATATATTTTTATTATAATGTATAATTTAATTTTTTAATAATTTTGTAACCTAATTTTTTTAAATTCTATCAATTTTGTCATTTATAATATTTCTAACTTGAACTTCACTTATGCCAAATTTTCTAGACAGTTCCTTGTAATTACCATTAAAATCTTTTTTCATAATTTTATTCCTAACAGATTTAGTAATACTACTTTCATTAGGAATGTATACGCTACTTCCCCCAGCAAACTTAACAAGCTTTTTAAAGGAATCTATTCCAATAACATCAGCTAAATCCTTAATAGACTCTGGTAAATCATCTTTAGTCAAATAATCTAGCATAAAATAGCACCTCCACCTTTAACTTAAATTATACTTAACTTTCAATATTTTTTAATATACTTCCTTCTATTTTTAATTATAAAATACAATACCCTACGTCGTGTTTTCATACATAGGTATTTAAATTTTTTTATAAAAAACTTTAATTTCTATTAAAACTCAAAATACCTATACTTATTATCAAGAACTACAAAAAAGGGGGAATGATTATGGCAGTAGTAGCAACTAAAAATCTATCAGGATTAAAGATAAGATTTGACTGTGGTATGGATGATGTAACTGGAAAGACAAAGGTAAAAAGTAAGACTTACTCTAATGTTGACCCAGAAGCAACAGATGATGATGTATATGCTGTTGGATCTGTTATAGCATCACTTCAAAATAATACGTTACTTGAAGTAGCTATAATAGATAACACTACATTATCAGAATAGGTTATTAAATTATATGGAGGTGTATTATGGAAATTACAAAGAAATTATTAATGAGCTTTATGACAACATCAGGAAAAAAAGTTTCTATATCAGTAGATGACCCTAGAGAAAATTTAACTGAATCAGAGATAAAAACAGCTATGACTACTATACTTTCTAAAAATATATTTAAACCAGGTGGAGAAAACTTTGCATCTTTAGTAGAGGCTAAAGTTGTTGAAACTGGAACTACTGAGTACGACTTGGTTTTATAGTTAATAAGGCTATGCTATTTTTAGCATAGCTTTTAATTTATTGAAAGGATGTGTTTTTATGAATTCTGAATTACAAAATCTTATAGCTTCTGTTGGCTTTCCTATAGCCCTTAGTATGTATTTGCTTGTAAGGATTGAAGGAAAGCTTCAGGTTCTATCTGATAGTATTAATGAGTTATCTAAAAATATAATAGGAATGAAATAAATGAGCTGTAAAATACAGCTCATTTGTTGTTTATATTAAGTTATCATAAAATCAACTTCTATTTACTCATGGCCTACTTTAAACACTTATCTACTATGTTTTCTACTATAATCATATACTTTTCAATTGACTCTATAAACTCTTTAATTGTGATATTTTCATCTATTGGTATATTAATAGATGCTATCGTGTTAGACCCGTTGTAAGGTTTTATATTACTATCTCCAAGCTCATGAATTTCATTATGTACTAAACCTTTTACATAATCTCTTTTAGTTATATATTTTTGATAATCTTCTTCATTTGTTTTTTCTATTAATCTTTTTCTAGGTATATATGGTCTAGGTTCATAATGTAGAGGTAATGTCATCTTTTTATTAAAAATATCAAAAGATGCTTCTAGATGTATATCATAACAATCTTTTGTTATTTTATAAGTATTATTTATAAATCGTGCTTCCTCTTTTCCTATCCAACTATCTTTAGATATTTTTGCATAATAACTTAACCTACCATTTCCACCTGCCTTTCCAATTTCTCTAACACTTAGTCCACTTTTACCGTTTATATTTTTTACTATATTTTTAAACTTTATAAATGCCCTAGTTTTATCTTCTTCATTAAAACAACTATCTATAAGTTTATCATATTCATTAATATCTAAATCTTTATAGAAATCTTTTAATATTGATACAAAATCACAATATACTCTTTTTAATACTTCATCTTCAATATCTACGTCTACATTTTCAATTAAATCTTTATATGTTATGTTTTTAAATTTATCCCCAGTAGGTATTTGTTCAGGAATTAAAGTTAAAAATATAAACTCTGTTGTTAAATCTTTATTTTTTAATTCCAATAACTTATTATCTACTAAATCCTCTATACATTTTTCATCTGAATACCTTAAAGTTTGATTAAACCCTTCATCTGCCTTTAACTTATTTTCCACTATTAATAATCTTGAATCTTTTTCATTTTCTAATGTTACAATTATATCTGGAATACCAGCTGATGTTGCTATTCTTGTATAAGCCTTAACTTTAAAATCTGATGGATTTTCTATATTTAAAATATTTTTAATAAATGAGTTTCTAAATACTTTAGATTCATTTATTAATCCAACTATTAAGTTGCTTATTATATCTTCTTTGTACGTTATTCCTAATAAGTTTACTATATTCATTTTATCCCTCATGTTTTATAATTTATAAACAATATTTATTTTTTAACTGTAATATTATACCATATTTTATATTTACCTGAATCGCAAATGAAAACATTTACAATTATTCTAATGTATATCCATACTTTTTATGATTTATAATTAAGTCTAAATCATCTAATATATTTTATTCTAATTATTTATTTATAAATTTTTTGTATATTAATTCCATTTTAGGGCATACTTTAAATATCCTACTAAAATAAATCCATTATTATTTTTTATTCTTTTTATTTAATATAATTTTCACTAATTAAAAAAGACAGGCATCGGAAACCTGTCTTTTTTATTACTTAAATTGTTTATTTTTGCTATTTATAATAAATTAAATTCTAATAACCCGAACCATCAATTTTCCAATTGCCTGCTTTATTATCTCTTATCAATGTCCATTGATAGTCTGTGTATGTGGTATTTGGCTCTAAAACAGGATTGTCACCAGAGCCATCAACATCAAAATCTGATAGTAAAACAATAACATTTTCTGCCCTAGCTCCATTTTCCAAACCACGTCCATATTCTAAATAAGCATCAACCCAATGATTAGATTTCTCTTCATCATACCATATCTTTGTTAAAGTAGATCCTTCAAAACTAAAATTATCTTTAACACATTTAATTGCATTATCTATTTCCTCTTTAGAAAATTTAGTAGATTCACTAACTTCAATTTTAATATCATTAGATACTTTTCCTTTATTACAGCCAACTAATGAAAATATTGATAATATAAAACAAAGACATATAATAAGTTTTTTCATATAACTCCCCTTTTATTTAATAATTTGTTATTACTATTATTTTACATAATTTTGTAATATATCTCAATTTTCATATTATATAAACTTAGTTTCTCTATCCCCTCATCCTATAATTAAGCTTCTTTCCTCTAATCTCACAAATATAATCACCACACATCTCAACAATCCTACTACCAATAGCCTCATCAATATCTATAAGCTCACTAACTTTCTTTTCACAACTAACAATAACAGGCAAATTATTAAAATATCTATGATTTACAATCTCAAAAATAATATTAACATCACTATGGCTTATCCTACCCTTAAACAAATCATCAATCAAAAGGACTCTAGCATTTTTATACCTATTCATAACATTGTTATAATAAACTTCATCCATAATATTTTGCTTAAGCCTAGTTATAACATCCCTATAACCCATATACACAACACCAACACCACTATCCATAAGCTCATTACAAATAGCAAGACTTAAGTGAGTCTTACCAGAGCCTACTTGTCCTAAAAACATAATAGAATTTCCTCTATCATTTTCAATTTCATTAAAAAACTTTACATAATCACTAGCCTTTTTATAAGCATCCATTAGAATCATATCTACTGAGTAGTCAAAGTTATCAAATCTTTTATTTCTAAACTTTTCACTTATTCCACTCTTTTTTAAAATATCTTCAGCTTCTCTAACTTTTCTACAACTACAAGGAATTGCTACACCATCATTTATAATAAAAGTCATATCTCTACACTTATAACATCTATATTCTTTTAAGTTCTTCTCTAAACTTTCTAAGTTGTTCTTCACTTGGCTTTTTATAAAGTACTCCATCCTCTTTTTCATATTTTGTGGTACATTTAAATTTTTTAAACTCATTTTTATACTTTCCATCACTACCACCCCTATTTATCTCATCATCTCTATATTTTTCTTTTTCTTTTTGTTTTTCTTTTTGTTTTTCTTTTTCCCCATACCCATACTCAAAGTTATTTTCTACTTTAGTTATGGGTATAGATACACTATCCATAGTGGTAATATTTTTATTTTTTATGTCTATAGCGTATCCATACCTATGACATTCTTTTAAAAATAAATTTATAAGGTCAATGCTTTTAATATCTAAAAGTTCTTTTTCTACGCATTTTTTAACCTTTGGACTTACCACCTTGTTGTGCTTAAGCCAATTCTTAATAAAAATCTCCTTACTTTCCTCACTATAAATAATTTTTCCATAGTCCTCAAATCTTTTAAGAAGCTTTTCTACTGTTTCTCTGTTGTATCCTGTTTCTGTTTCTATAATCCTTTTAGGTAATTCATATATTCCACATTGGCTAGTCTTGCTATTTGTCATAAGGTAAATATAAAAATATTTCTCCTCTGGTGTTAAATCAAGTACAAAACCATCTTGCCAATAATCTATGTGTATATGCCTATAAACTGCCATATTAATCCCCCTAATTTTAAGCTTTTAAATCCATAATTAATTTTTCCTTAAATTCTAAACACTCTTGATGTAGTAGTTTTCATGTACTTTTTAGCTAAATCAGGATGTTCTTTTTTTAATCTTTTAGAATCTAATATATTTTTACTTTGCTTTTTCCAACTAATTTTTCTATCCCCAATATAAGCTATTTCATACTCTTTCATTTGACTTTGTATATATTGTTCTATAGCCTTTTTCTCACTATCTAACTCTTTTATAAGACCTACTACATCATCATATCTATTTAAGTAATTTTCCTTTTCAAATAGTATTATCTCTTCTTCTTTGCTTTCTTTATAAAGATTTTTAAGTACCTTTGAATAATCATCACTTCCATCTGGTATTGGGATATTATCTCCTAGTACACACTTTTCCCAAAACATTTTCTCTAACTTCATAATATCTTCTATTATTTCTTCATCTCTATCAATCTTATGAATAACCAAATCTTCATTACCTATAAGTGCTGCTACATAACAATGAGTAGCTCCTGTAACTGCCATATAATGATAACATTGTACTTTATAATTAATTGGCACCCCATTTTTCCATTCTCCTTTAAAGTAGCTTCCACTTACCTTGCACTCTAAAAATGCTTTTTCTCCTACAATAGCTCTATCAATATTTGCTATTGCAAATGGATATTTATCATTTTTAAGTATCCCATTAATATTTCTGACTTTCTTATTAGTTTTTAAGGCAAATTCCTTAGCTACAAAATCCTTTAACTTATTACCTAGCTCTATTTTGTAATTTGTATAAATAGTATCTTCAATATGTTGTGTATTTTTATTTAACATACTATTTATAGTTTTATCATCTATATTGTTTATGTTATTTTTTATATAGTTAAGTTTTTCTAAATATACACTTACAGAGCTTTTGTATGGATTAAGCCCAACTACGCTAGATGCATCACTTCCACCTATACCTTTTCCCCTTTCCTTTAACCACTCATATTTACTCATTTTCTTTGTATTATGAGTTATATTAGCCTCTAAAAATTTTCTCATTAGTTTATCCCCCTTTATATTTATTTGTAAGTTTTTTCCTAGTAATATATAATACTTCTGAGGTGATTATTTGAAATTAACTGATAAACAGCAATTTATAATATTTTTATTACTTGCCATAGGTTTAAGTATATTTGATGCTATATTTTTACCTAATACCAACTTTAGTTCTTATAATTCTCTAATTAGCGTATTTGTTGTAATTATATTAATTAGAGTACTTTATAGATTTTTTAAAGATTTTAAATCATTTACAAAAGTAGATATACTAGGATATATAGTTGTTTTTATTATTGGTTTATCTTTATTATTTACTGTTAATACTTAAGGTGGTTAATTTTAACCATTATTTTTTTATCTATTTATAAGTTTTTTCTAAAAAATATTTTTGACCTTTTCCAGTTATAAGTGTTGTTGTTGATATTATTTCACCTTCACTTGTATTTAAAATACTTTCAGATACTTTAAAAAGCCCTCTTTCTATATACACTTGCTTTGGCATGTTCTTTTCTTTACCACTTTTTATAAGATAACCATTTGCTCTTAACATACTAAATAGTCTATTTCTTCCTATTTTTATGTTATTGTTGTTTAATATTTTAGCAAACTGTCCTATTGTTATAGCATCTTCACTTGTAGCTATAGTTTTTGCAAAATTTACAAGTGGCTTATCTAGTTCTATAGTTTTTTCAAGCTTTCTAGCCTTTTTCTCTACTAACATTCTTTGATTTCTTTCTTCCTTTAACTTAGTTACCATTTGTATTATAAAGTCTGGATTTTCTAAAGCTTTTTCAATAACATCTTCATTCATATAAGCTCCATTTTTTCTAATAGAAGGTATTACTTCTTCCATTATCCACTTTTCAAATCTTTTTGCACTAGGTAGTTTTGACCTAATAATTAATCTATACACATTACTTTCATCTATAAATTTCTTTCTAACAAATTGTATTATTTCACTTTTATTATCTCTAAAACCAGTAACTACCCCCACGTCGGAAAAAATTACCCCCTCTTTTTTACAATGTCTTATTATTGCATCTCTAGGATTTACATATCCTAATATCTTAGCTATTCCTATAGCCTCTATATATTCCTTGTTATTTACTACTATTACATTTATTTCTCCAAATTCCTTATTAAAAAATACCTTTAAATCTCTCATATAAATCCCCTTTGTATATATTTATTATCATTTTTTATAATTTAGCTATTTTTATTACCTTTTGGTAATATAATAAGTAAAAATTTTTGTATAACTAATTCTCAATATCTAAATTTAAAAATATCTCATTTACTTCTTTAATATTAAGATTTAATACCTTACTTATTTTTACTACTTCCTCTAATGAAAAATCTACCCTTCCATTTTCTTTAAGATTATAAGTTTTTGTATTCATCCCCATCATATTTGCTACTTTAACTTGTGTTAATCCAAATAATGCCCTTTTTGATTTAAGTATTCTAAGTCCCATTATTTTACTCCCCTATCTCTATTTTATTTTTTTATGATAAATATTTTTTTGCTCCTTTGTAACTAAATATTACATCCATATTTTGTAAGTGTCAATTAGTTTTTGGTAATTTTATTATACAAATTATCATTTTTTTAGTAATTTGTATATTTTGTATATTTTTATTACCGTATGTACATTTTTATTTCCTTTTTAATAACACTGTGATATTATTAAAATATAACTAAATAATGTTAATTTTAACCAAAGGAGCGTGAAGAATTTGGAGACTATTGCACAGAGAATTTCTAGAGCTAGACGTTATTTAAATTTAAATCAAAAAGAATTAGCAAAAAGAGCAAATATAACAGAAGCTAGTTTATCTAGATATGAAAATGGATTAAGAGAACCAAAATCTGCCGTACTTTCAAGACTTGCTGATGCACTTGAAGTGTCTACTGACTACTTACTAGGCCTTACTGATGAAAGAACTTATGATGAATGTGATATAACTAAAAAAAGTGAAAAAGATATTAAAAACATATTAGAAAATGCTGAAGAAATGTTAAAGCAAGATGGATTAATGTTTTGTGGTAAGCCAGCTTCTAAAGAAGCCATAGATGGGGTTTTACAAGCTATTAAAATGGGGATGCTTTTAGCTATAGACAAAGAAAAGAATAAATAGTAATAACTTTTAATTTTTTGAGCGAAGCGATTTTTGAGCAACGGACGAAGTCGTTGGCGACATGAGCAAAGCGATTTTTATGAAGGGGAGATTAATTTTGAATTTAAAATATATAAAAGAAAAAGTGAGAATTCTAAAGAAGTATTATCCAGGATATAGTGCATTAGAATTACTTCATCAATTTAAAGTTGTTACTTCTTGTTTTGATGATATTTTGGGGACTGACTTACCTGAGGGGTGTTATTTTAAGATTGGTAATACAAAGTATGTACTTATAGACCCTAATCTTTCTGATGAAGATAAAAAAAGAGTTTATACTCATGAACTTGGACATGTACTACTTCATCCAGATATAAATACTTTAGAGGTTGAAAAATATGATCCGATTCTTTATGAAAAACTTGAAAAGGAAGCTGATACTTTTGTAGCTGAGTTTTTATTAGATGATGATGTCTTTATGAAATACTTTACTGGTTGTAATTATAAAATAGCAAATCATGAAAAAATACCTGTTAGGTATGTTAATATCAAAGTAAATAATTTAGATAAATCTGTTAAAAAACACTATGAACAACTTTTTGCTACAAATTCTCACTATGTTTCATATTAAATAATATTGGTAATACTTTTTACCAATTTATTTTTATGCCTAATTTTAGATATTTATAAAAATTTTTTAAATAAAAAAGAGCAATATTTCTAATGCTCTATTAGTTTTAGTATATTAAATTTGACCCTCTTCAATTAACTGAGAATGTGTATTATCTATCATAATTTTTATTTTACCTCTATACATAAGTTTAAATATGCCCCACGCTATAATCCCACCTAATGTATTTAATATTAAATCTTCAACATGAACAACTCTTGTATATGTAAGTCCAAATATATTCATAACTAACTGAGTTAACTCTATTGATAATGATATTAAAAAAGTTATCTTAGTAGCGGATTTTAAATCTCTTGATTTTTCACTTTTTGCACATATATACAGTATAAATGGCATTAATAAAATTAAATTTCCAACTATATTTCTTATTATACTTCCAAGGTAATTTGCACCTTTAAAATAATCTATAAATGGAACTATGTTTATATTACACCTTTCTATAAAGCTTAATTCCTGTAAATATGGAGACATTTCACCTATAGTTATAGGTAAAATAGTTATTCCTATAAGTAAAAATAAATATATAACAAATAGATTAGTTAAAATTTCATCCCCAATGTTAAATTTAATCCCCTTTTTCTTTCTGTTCATTAAGATTATTATTCTTGCAATTATCCATATTGGTAATCCAAAAATAAATAATCCACGCAGTTCAAATGAATACATATCTTACTCCCCTTCAACTATTTTCCAAAATTTACAATACTTAATATACCATGATTGTAAATTTATATCAATTAGGTCATAAGAATATTCACTTGCCTTTTATTGTTTCAAATAATTATTTTATTTCTTTTTCAAAAATAATTTGATAACAATATGATGCTTGATATGGTGCTATACCAGTATTTTCATTTACTGGAACAATAACTTGCTTTAATCTCCATCCATTTTTTACTTCTTCTTGAATAGTATTTTTACATTCCTCAAAAGTATCACCAGTTTTAATATTCCATCCTTTTTTTAATGGCACTTTTATAAATTTATACTCATACATATAACTCCCCCCCCCTTTATTTAATTATAGCAATTGTTACAGGTAATATATAACAATAAAATAGAAGCAAATGCTCCTATCTTATAAAATAATAGTATCTATTTAAATTTATATAATAAATAAAATATCATTTTGATAGTAATTTATTAAGTACCCTTTTTTTGTATTTTCCTATTTTAGATACATCATGAGTTTCTGAATATATCCCAATAAATATTAATGTAAAACCTAATCCAACACATATCCCTTTTATAAACTCTGGAAGTAAATTAGTGCAATTTCCTAACAAGAAAATAATGTTGAATAATAATCCAAAATTTATATAATTATTTAATCTCTTCATATATATCACCTCCACCCCTTTTATAATATATTCTATACAGAAATTTAACTTTCGCAACTATATAATCCTCTATAAAAAAGGCTAGGCAAAATGCCTAACCTATAACCTTCTTATCATATATACCTTCCAGACTAGCCTTTCTAACCCTATCCCTTATAACATCCTTATCTATAGTATAAAATCCTAGCTCCTTCATCCTATTAAAATAAATACTTCCTGCAAATGTAAATCTTAACTTATCTCCACCTTCTTTTTGCATTTCATTATTAGAATAAGCTAAAAAATCACCTATTAATAAATTCGTTGGAAGTTGAAGTAAATACATTCCAACACAGCTTCTAGCTGCATTATGTCCTGCCAAGCTTCCTGTACATATTGCCTCTGTATGACCTACATAAAATCCTGATTTTTCTCCACCAACAAATAAATTATTTATACCTTTAGCTCTCATATAGTTATCTCTTTTAGCTACAGATAAATATCTAATAGAATTACCCTTACCACCAGCATATGGGTCAACTATACAAGCATTCTCAAAGCCTTTAACTTTTCTTAGTTTTTCTATAGCAAAAAATGGACTCATAAGTTTTGCATGACCTGTATCTAGTAAAACTATATTATCAGAAAATGCAGGTAGAGCATATTGTTGACATACCTTTAAGTCTAACTTCTTTTCATTTTTAAGTTCATCAGGTAGCGCTATTACTGCACATCCTTTTTCATTTAATTCCTTTTGTATATCTTCACTTAAAGATTCTTTTAATAGTTTCATAGAACCACTAAATGCACCAAAGTCACCATTATTTCTTCTTCCCATCATATCTTCTAATCCACAAGTTTCACTTATACTCACTCTTCCTCCAAAAGATGGACATCTTAGTACACACATTGCACACCCATTACCATACTTTGTACAGTTACCCATAGGACCTGCTGAACCTGTTGTTTCAACAAATGCTTCACCATATACTTTTTCTCCATCTTCTAAAATTACAGCTTTTATATTACCGTTTTCAACCTCTGCATCTACAACTCTGCTAAATAATCTAACGTCTATTCCCATTTCTATTAACTTATTTCTTACTTGTCTTTCTACCTTTGTTACATTATACAATGTAGCATGATCATGTCCTGGGAAATTTATATCTTTATGAGTACAATATTTATCAGTGATTTCAAATAACTCTCTAGCACCTAGTGCTATTGCTTCTTCTGCTGCTGTATATCTTCCGTTATTTCTCATTATTCCACCAACATTACCTAGACCTATTAATAAGTCTGTTTTTTCTAATACGGTAACATCAGCACCTGCTTTTTTAGCAGATATGGCAGCAGCACATCCTGACCATCCACCACCAATAACAACTACTTTAGGCATTACAACTCCCCCTATACATTGTTAGAATTTAAAAAATCTCTACTGTTTATTTGCATCTTACAAGATTTAACTTTTTCTCCATTTACATTGATTATGCAAGCACCACATATTCCTTCACCGCAACATATTAAGTTATTGTTTGATATAGCAAATTTTATATCTTTGCTGTATTCATCTACAATATCCATAATATATTTATTAAATCTATTGCCTCCAGCTGAATACACTAGGCTTATATCATTTCTTTTTATATAGTCTAATAAGAAGTCTTTATTTTCATTTATATCAGTTATATATACATTTATTCCTAATTTTTCTAACTTATCTACTACTTCATCTAATATATCTGCTTGGTTATTTATAAACACTTCTACCTTGTTATTATTCTCTATAAGTCTTTTAACTACATTTATAGAGTTTACTAAAGATAATCCATTGCCTATTACAACTACATTTTCTCCGGATGTAGATTTTATTTCTTTAATCCCAAATATTCCATTAAAATACGGTCCTTTTACTCTTATTTTTTTAAAGTTTATTATATTTTTAGTCTTTACTCCTACTGGCTTTATGATTATTTCTAGTATGTTTTCTTTATCATCCACATCCATAACAGATATAGGCGTGTTAAATATATCTCTATCCTTGTCTATCCCCTTAATAAGCATGTAAGCGCCTGGGCTTTTTAAATCTATTATGATATTTTTAGGAACTTGTATTTTTATAAGGTATACATTATCCTTAATTTCTTTTATATCTTTTATATCACAGATATATTCTTCTCTTTGTTTAATTTTTGAATTCTCACTATGCTTAAGTTCATTATAAATACATACTCCTTGCCATGAACAACTTGAGCATTTTTCTCCTCTTATAAGAGGACATTTTATACAATCCCCTGAGTACGCAAGATGACACGGGCAATACTTGCTCCCAGCATCTGCACATATTTTCCCACTACCCTTTTTCAATATATTCACATCCTTAAATTGTTTATTTTTTAATGTCTTGAATAGTATATTATCAATTTATTATTTTAATTTTTTTTTGTTACACTACCACAAATTAATACAAATTTTATTACTTCTATTTTTGTAGCCTCAAAATATACTTTAGTATATATAAAATTTTTGGATATGCCGTATACTTGATTTTATTAAATTTATCTTAGGAGAGTTATTTATGAATGGAGATTTCATTTTTTCTAAAGAACATCTAACTATACTTTTATTATTTTCAATATTTCTATATGTTTGTCCAAAGCTTACTAAAAATTTATTACCTTATAGTTATATTGTTGAGAAAGTAATATGTGCACTTATTATATTAGAAATAGTATCTGAACAAGTTTCATTAATATCTATGGGAGGCTATGATACATTAAATTCACTACCTATTGGACCAGGTCGATTTTGTTCTTATATTTGCATAGCAATTTTATATTTTAAAAGATATCAATTGTTTAATGTATTTTTTTCATGGAGTTTGGTTTGTTCTATAGGTGAGATAATATTTTTTAAAAGTATTCCTTATAGGTTTCCAAATATACTTTATTTCTTACTTATATTTTCTAAAATGATATTAGTATATGCTAATGTATATCTAATAGAAGTTAGAAAATTTAAGGTAAGCTCTAGTGCTATTAAAGATAATTTAATTACTTGTATAATATATTTTTCATTTTTATTTTTCTTAAATATTTTTACAAACTTTAATTTTAATCGTGATTTTTCCAATTTTAATATTTTAAATATCATTGTATTTATAATTTCAACTAATATAGTATATATACCAGTACTTTTATTTGATAAATTTAATTTTAATATTAAAAGGTAAATTTTTAAACCTATTAATATATATTATTTTCATGAGTTATCAATAGATTTATGCTTAATATAATTTAATTACATGTAAAAAAATGCTCGCTAATTTAGCGAGCAAATATACTTTTATTTCCTAATAATAAATGTAAGAAGAAAATAAAAATCTTAGGTTATTTTCATTATAACATAATTTGGTATGATTTTTTATTTTATTTTATAATAATTCCTTAAATATAACGCTTGATTCAACCATACAGTTGTATAACCTTTCTTTTTTATCTTCATCTAACTTTTCTATTCTATGACCTATTACATCTAGTAAATGGTCTACTTCAGCTTTGATTAAAACATGCCCTTTTTCAGTTATACAGTAGAAAGTATTTCTTCTATCCTTTGGATCTTCTTCTCTGTACACATATCCTTGTTCCACCAATTTGTTTAATAATATACATAAACTAGAAGTTGATACATATAAATCTTTACTTAAATTTTTAAGCTCGATTTTTTTATGCATATTTATTCTGCTTAATGTAACAAATTGCCTCTCTGTTAAAACACTATCATGTTGCACCCTCTCCGCACTTATAAGCTTTACTAAGTTAGCAAAGTCATTCATACTGTCCACCATTAATGTAGAAATTTCTCTGTTGTTCATAGCTCTTCACCTCGAAATTTTGCTCTATACACCCTATAATACCCTCTACATTAGTTAGTATTTTAACTATACACTTTATTATACTACACAATTTTAATATTTACCAATTAAATTATTTGCTTTCAAAGTATTTGCTAAAATAAAGCTATCTATAATTTATTTATTTTAAACTCTAGATAGCCCTAATTTACTTACTATTAGCATTGTTTTTTGTTTAAATCATCCTTCTTAGATAACTTTTGAATTTTTTCTATAACCTTTGGTGTAACTGCTAATATATTGTCTACCATATTTATATTGTTATCTAAGCTCATAAGTCTTGTTTCACCATCTTCAACTACTACAAATGCTACGGGTTGTATAGATATGGCTCCTGCACTTCCTCCTGCAAAGTTTGTTTCATTGTCCCATTCTACTTTTGAAATTCTATTTTCTTTATGTGGACCTCTAGAGTAATCTCCTCCACCTATACCAAATCCTATTGTTATTTTTGATATAGGTACAACAACTGTTGTATCTGTTTTTATAGGGTCTCCTATTACTGTATTTGCATCTATTGAGCCTTTAATAGTTTCAAATGTTGTCTCCATAAGACTTTTTATTGAGTTTGTCGATTTCAATATTACCACCATTCCTTTTACCTTTATTAATTTTAATGTAAATTTTATATATAGCAATCGATATTATTATTATATCTTTTATTGTCGGTTTTATTTCTATCTTTGAATCACAATTTATAAAGTTTTTAGTAAAATCTGGTTTTACATTTAAATATACCTTATTAGAGTTTATAATGTTTATTATGCTAGAATAAATAAAATTTATAAGTACATATATAAAACTTGTAAAAGGTATATTTTCACTGCCGAAATTTATATCTATATATATTTCTTCTATCTTAACTCTTTTTAGTAACCCAAATACTACTTTTATTTCTTTTAAATTTGAATTGTATATGCTTCTATTTCTTTTAATTTCTCCCTTCTTAGTTTTGGTACATTTTTTATTAGTTGGATAAAGTGGTATATTTATATTTATTATATTAAAGAAATACTTTATCCTTAAATCTACCCTTATATGTTCATTCTTTACTTTAGAAATGATTAATATATGTAACTTTGAGTTAAATAGTATTAGTAATAATACTATTACTATACAAATAATTAATAACACACTGTATCTCATAGTTTTATTATTTCTAAATATTGAATATATATACAAAAAAATACAGATATTAATTTAAATATAAAGTTATATAAGCAGTAATTTCATATACTTTTATATAGAATTTTAATATCTTGTATTATATTTTAAATTACGTATATCCTATTTTATAAATACAACAAATGAAAGGATGTATTCTATGAATAAACCAATTAACCAAAATGCAAAACAAGCTTTAAATATGCTTAAAATGGAAATTGCTAATGAACAAGGATTTAACTACAATGAAGTTAGTGATAAAATTGAAAGTAATGCCCCTCAAAACACACTAGAAGGGATATATAAGAATGTTCTTGCTGGAGAGCTAGTTGGAGGAGCTATGACTAAATCATTAGTTACTAAAGGCGAAGAAATACTTTTAAAGATGTATAAAGAAAAGTAAGTTTTTATTAAAATTAATATAATTAAAAAAATTCGCTTCGCTCATATCGCCAACGACTTTGTCCGTTGCTTAAAATATTATTTTTTACATTTTCAAAGCTATTGAAATATCTTACCTTTATGAGTTATCAATAGTTTTATACTTAATATAATTATCTTGAATGTAAAAAATCCAATAGGATAAACCTATTGGATTTCTTTTTCTTCATTTAATGGTGGTAAATCATCTAAGCTTTCTATGCTTAGTAATTTTAAAAACTCATCAGTAGTTTTATATATTATAGGTTTCCCTATTTTTTCTAACCTTCCAGCTTCTTTTATAAGTTCATTTTCAAGTAAAACAGATATTGCTCTATCACATTTTACTCCTCTTATATTTTCTACTTCAACCTTTGTTATAGGTTGTTTGTAGGCTATTATAGTTAGTGTTTCAAGAGTTGCCTGACTTAGTGTTTTCTTTTTTTTGGTTCTAATAATTTTTTTATAAATCCTGCATACTCTTTGTTAGTAGTCATTTGGTATTTATTTTCTAATTTTATTATTTGTATACCTCTATTGTTTTCCTTATACTCTTCTATTAAAGAGTTTAACATTAACTCTATCTCTTTGCTTGATAGCTCTTCATTTATTATACTATTTAGCTCACCAATACTTATAGGTTCTGAGTAAGCAAACATTATAGCTTCTATAATATTTTTAATATCTTCACGTCTCATTTTATCACTCCGAGCTTTTCTTTATTATTATGTCATCAAAGAATAAGTCTTGTTCTACTATTACTTCTTTTCCTTTTATCATTTCTAATATAGATAAAAATGTTGCTATAACTTCATCTTTATCACAAGACTCTATTATCTTTGTAAATCTTACTTCTTTTTCTACTTCTATTATACTTCTTATAAAAGATATCTTTTCTTCAACAGGTATTATTCTACCTCTTACTATTTTGTCTAATCTTTTATCTTCTACTTTTTCATCTTCAACAGATTTTACTTTAAGTATTAAAGGAAGTATATTTTTTATAGCCTCTATAGATATATCTTCTAATTCTACTTTTTCATCTGTTATTATTTCTTCTTTTTTTCTAAAGAATAATTCATCTATATAAGTTATGTTATCTTTTATAGAATCTGTTGCTAGCTTGAACTTTTTATATTCTTCTAATTGTTCTACTAATTCAAGTCTAGGGTCAACACTTTCTTCATCTTCTTTTTGTTTATATAATAAATACTTAGATTTTATTTGAAGTAACTTAGATGCCATTGTTATAAATTCACTAGTTACCTCTAAGTCCATTTTCTCTAGCATTTTTATATAATTTATGTATTGTTTTGTTATTTCTATTATTGATATGTCCTTTATATCTATCTTTTGCTTAGATATCATATCATATAATAAATCTAGTGGTCCATCATAAACCTGTAAATGTATATTATACTTCATGGATTACCTCTTAAATTATGCAAATAAAAATACTATGTTAATTATTATATCTCTTATTGGTTCTACAAATATACCAACTAATCCTGTAAATATTAAAACTAAAAATATTATACTACTCATATTTTCATATCTATAAACATATTCATTGTATTTATATGGTATAAATGTTGATACTATTCCCCATCCATCAAGTGGAGGTAGGGGAAGTAAGTTAAATGCAGCAAAACCTACATTATATATCATAGTCATAGAAGCTATTAAATTAATAGCATACATATTTATATACTTATTTATAAGCACACATATTATAGCAGTTATAATGTTTGCTATAGCTCCTGAAAATGAAACTAACACATTTCCTATCTTGTAGTTTTTAAAATTATTTGGATTAACAGGAACAGGTTTTGCCCAACCTATTTTAAATATAATCATCATTAAAAGCCCAATAGGGTCTATATGCTTAGCTGGATTTATAGTCATTCTTCCATACATCTTAGCCGTATCATCCCCCAGTAAGTGTGCCGAATACGCATGACCAAACTCATGAACGCTTATAGCAACAGCAATTGCAACTACCGTTGACAATATATAATCTAAATTCATTTTTTCATCTCCTATATTTAGTTTTAATTTTATTATATCAAGTAATTAATTCATAATCAAAACTTTTGTATAATCAGATACTTATATGTTAACCACTAATCTATTACATTAAAAGGCAGCTACTAATTATTTATTAATAGCTGCCTTTTTAATTTATATATTATTTATAATGTGGTGTAAGTGGTGTTAATACTTCACAACCATCTTCAGTAACTAATATCATATCTTTTATATTAAATCCACCAAATCCAGATATATAACATGGTGTTTCTATACAAAGTATCATACTAGCTTCTAGTTTTCTTTTTTCGATTAATGATATAAATGGTGTCTCCACCGTTTGAGGTCCCATACTTATACTATGTTCTAAATGACCTCTTTCATAGAACTTATACTTTTCCTTTACATAATTAAATCCTATTGAGAATAATTCATTAAAACCAAGTACTGGCTTAACTAAATCTATCATAAGCCTTTGAGCTTTAACTATCCAACTTCTAGATAAATCTGTTGTATAAAAGTTAGTGTCTCCATTTACCCCCCGTCGAATTTAACTACGCTCCATTTTTTATTATCCTGTCGGTTGAATGACAAAATAAAGGTTACAATTTAAGTTCTTTAAAATTGAAATATAACTATCTATTTTCGCTAATAACATGTTTTGATTCATTATAAGCACATGTTAATTGTTGAATAGGAGTATCATATGGCTTAATCCATCCCTTATTAAGACTTAATTCAGTAAGTGCTGTATGACCTCCAACCATTTGAGTTAATGATGCTGAATATAGCGCTCTTAATTCTGGTGTACTACTTGTTAATGTAGAATTAAGATACATGTCTGCAGCTTCTTTTGCAGATGAAAGCATACCTAAAGCTATTATTTCATCGTTTAGATCTGCATTATCTTTTATTAAATTTCCTAGCATATTTCTCATAGTATCTATTCCTCCTCAGTAGCTGGTATTTTATTCTCAACTATAAATTGTTGTATTGCTTTAATTCTTCCTTCTGTTGCTAATATACTAGCCTCTGATTGTCTCTTTAAGTCTTCATCTGATATTAAAGAATCTATTGCTCTTTGCATAATTAAACCATCAGATTCCATTTTTAACACTGCTGCTAAAGATAGATTTTCTATTTCTGAAAGTGCTCTCATTCAATTACCTCCTACAATATATTTTCATATAATATTATGCGTATTAATATTTAAAAGTAATCATGTTAATATCTACCTTATTAATAAATTCAAAATAAATATATAAACTTACTATACAACAATTTTTCATAACTTTTAAAATATTATAATTTCATCAGTATATAAAAAGGTAGTGTTAAGCACTTTAACACTACCTTTTATTTTTATTTATAATGTGGTGTAAGTGGTGTTAATACTTCACAACCATCTTCTGTAACTAATATCATATCTTCTATATTAAATCCACCAAATCCAGATATATAACATGGTGTTTCTATACAAAGTATCATACCAACTTCTAGCTTTCTTTTTTCGCTTAATGATATAAATGGTGCCTCTGCCGTTTGAGGTCCCATACTTATACTATGTCCTAGATGACCTCTTTCATAGAACTTATACTTTTCTTTTACATAATTAAATCCTATTGAGAATAATTCATCAAAACCAAGTCCTGGTTTAACTGAATCTATCATAAGCCTTTGAGCTTCAACTAATCTTTGCTTTAACTCACTAAGTACTGGGTGAGCATCTCCAACTATCCAACTTCTAGAAAAATCTGTTGTATAAAAGTTAGTGTCTCCATTTACCCCCCCGTCGAATTTTACTACATCTCCATTTTTTATTATCCTATCAGTAGATCGACAAAGTCTTCCTGAATTTTCACCTGCACAAAATGATGACCATCCACTTGGGAAGCATATTCCTGATTCCATTACCTTTTTACAGTATATATCAAACAGTTCTCTTTCACTTACTCCCTCTTTAACAAACTGACTTGTATGTAAAAGTGCCTCATCAGCTACTCTAGCTAACTTTCTAAAGTATTCTATTTCATCATCTTCTTTAACACTTCTAGCTTCTATAAATAAATTAGAAACATTTACAAAATCCACATTAGGAAGAGCTCTCTTTAAAGAATCAAAATATGTTGCTGATATAAAATCAAGTTCTATACCTACTTTTTTATCTTCAAGATTTAATTCTTTTATACTTTCAACTACTACATCTAATGAAGTTACAAAAGTTTTATTAGATACAACTTCTTTATTAGCTAAAACTTCTTCAAAAGTTTTTCCCCCAACCCATGTACTATATTTTTTAACTATACAGTCCATATAATCAGAAAATGCTTCACTTTCAAAATCCATTCCTATAGCTATAGCCCTACTTTCTTCTTTGTTATCTAATACACTTACAGCAAAATGTGCTTGTCTAGATACTGTATGTTGATGTGAAGAATAAGCTGTTATATAAGTAAAATTTTCCGGAGAGTTTACTATAACTCCATCAATATTATTTTCTCTTAATAATCTCTTTATTTTTTGAACTTTAGGTTTCATATTCACTATCTCCTAATTTAAATTATGCTCCGTAAAATAATGGTGATCCTGGTCCTATTGGTAAACCAAATGTATACCAAACTATAAATAATAACGTCCATCCTATTAAAAATGCTATTGAGTATGGTAACATTGTTGTTATTAATGTACCAACCCCAGCTTTTTTCTCATACTTTTGACAAAAGGCTACTATAAGTGCAAAGAATGGCATAAGTGGTGCTATAACATTAGTACATGAATCTCCTATTCTAAATACTAATTGAGTAAGCTCTGGTGATAATCCTATTTGCATAAACATAGGAACAAATATTGGAGCCATTAAAACCCATTTAGCAGAGTCAACAGCTATTATTATATTTAAAAGAGCTGTTAAAACTATAAAGCATATTATAAGTGGTAATCCTACAAAGCCTGTATTTTCTAAGAAATGTGCTCCATTAACTGACATTATAGTTCCAAGCTTTGAATAGTCAAAGAACTTTATAAATTGTCCTGCAAAGAATACTAAAACTAAAAATCCTGCTATACTAGTTACACCTTTTATCATTAACTCTATAACATCTTTATCATTTTTTATAACCTTAGCTCCTATTCCATAGAATATTCCAGGTACCAAAAATAAACATGCCATTATAGGTATAATACTACTCATAAATGGTGAAGTTAATATTGAACCAGTTTCTGGGTCTCTAAGTACTCCATTTTGAGGAAGTACTAATAATCCTATAAATGCTATATAAACTATTAATGATAATACTCCCCACTTCATACCTCTTTTTTCAAGGTCTGTTATATCTTCAACTACTGCGTCTTCATCTGATACATATTTTCCAAGTCTTGGCTCTACTATTTTTTCTGTTACAAATGTTCCTACTGCTACTATTAAGAAAGTTGATGCTATCATAAAGTACCAGTTAGCTGTTGGTTGAACAAAGTATTCTGGATTTATCATATTTGCAGCTTCTGTTGATATACCTGCAAACATTGGGTCATTTGTACCTATAAGTAAGTTTGCACTCCATCCTCCAGATACTCCTGCAAATGCTGCTGCCATACCTGCTATTGGATGTCTTTTAAAACTCATAAATATTATTGCTCCTAATGGAACTAATACAACATATCCAGTAGATGATGCTACATTTGACATTATTCCCAAGAATATTATCATAGCTGTAACCATCTTCTTTGGTGTAACTTTTGCTACTTTTCTTAAGGCTGCTGATAAAAATCCTGTTCCTTCTGCAACTCCAACACATAGTATTATTACAAATACTGGTCCTAGTGCAAAAAAGCTAGTAAAGTTTGATACTATAGAAGTAAACATATATCTAATACCATCTGGTGATAGTAAACTTTCTGCTACAACTTGAGTTTCAACTATAGCTCCAGTTGCTTGGTCATAAGCATCATAACTTACAGAAAGACCCATACTACTTGCAATAGCTGATCCTAATATTACAACTGCTGTTAATATTATAAATATTGTCGCTGGATGAGGTAGCGAATTACCTACTCTTTCAACTGTGTCTAAAGATCTTAAAAGAAAGCTCTTTTTTGACTTTGCCTGTGCTTTAATTTCCATAATAAACCCCCGTATTATAAAATTTTATTTAAAACAATGTATAAAACCCTTTTCCTTTTGAGCAAAATTATTATTAGTTATATAAATCATTAACTCTTAGATAAATTTATTTTCAAGAGATTATAACTAAACTAGCTATAATCCCTTATTTTAAAACCTATACTCCCCTATAAGTTTTTCTTATCTACTGCTTCTTTTAATTGATTCATAGCTTTTTCTAATAACTTTCTAGAACAAGCTACATTTAATCTCATATAGCCTTCTCCACCTATTCCAAAACTTCTTCCATCATTTAATCCAAGTCTAGCTTCATTTGTAAAGAAATCAACTAATTTATCTCCCTCTAGCCCTAAATCCTTACAATCTAGCCACATTAAATATGTACAGTCTGGAGTATTTGGCTTTATTTGTGGTATATGTTCTTTACAGAAGTTATTTATAAACTCAACATTACCTTCTAAGTAAGTTAATAATTGCTCTAACCATTCTTCACCATGAGCATAAGCTGCCATATTTGCCACTACACTAAATGCATTGTTTCTTTTAGAATCCAACTTTCCTTGTACATCTTCATATATCTTTTTCATTTCTAAGTTAGGAAATACTGTAGTTGATACTTGAAGACCTGCTAAATTAAAAGTCTTTGTAGCTGACATACAAGTTATAGTATTCTTTTTAAAGTTTTCATTTATAGATGCCATTGGTATATGCTTGTTATTAAATAATATTAAGTCTGAATGTATTTCATCAGATATAACCATAACATTGTTTTCTAAACATAAATTACCAAGTTTAGTTAGTTCTTCTCTACTCCAAACTCTCCCAACTGGGTTATGAGGATTACAAACTATTAAAAACTTAGCCCCATCTTTAAGCTTCTTTTCTAAGTCTTCAAAGTCCATTTGATAATCTCCATCTACTAGCTTTAAAGGATTGTATACTAATTCTCCTCCCCAATCTTTTACAGCTGTAAAGAATTCCGAATATACTGGTGGTTGAACTATAACCTTATCACCTTCATTTAAAAACTCTCTCATAAAATGACACATCATTGGCATTACTCCTGTAGCATGTGCCATATACTTTGTATCAACATCCCAATTATTTCTCTTTAATTGCCACTCTCTTACTAATTCAAAGTATCTTTCTGGTCTTGATACATATCCAAACATCCCTTGATTAGCTCTTCCTATTATTGCATCTATTATAGGCTGTGCTGTTTTTAAATCCATATCAGCAATCCAAAGAGGTATTATATCATCTCTCCCAAATTTATTTTTAGCCTCATCATACTTTGCTGAAAAATTGTTACTACGATCCATTATTTCATCGAAATTATATATCATATTACTCCTCCAAATTGTCCCCTAATTAAAATTATATTGTGTAACTATAGGCTTTCTATTTTTAGTCTTATCATTAAAATATTCATATAAGCATATACCTAAAAAGCTTCCAGCTATATTATATACATTTTCAAATCCTAACTGCTTAAGTGCTAATACTGCATTATAACTTCTTTGTGCACTTCTACAGTGTACATATAATGTTTTATCCTTTGGTATTTCATCTAATCTATCTCTTAATTGACTTAAAGGTATGTTTTTAGCCCCTACTACATGACCTAATTCAAATTCATTTTCTTCTCTAACATCTATTATATATTCCCCATTTTCTACTAGCTCTCTAACCTTTGTAACAGGTACTTGCTTAAATGTATTGTTAAGTAAATTAGATGCTACATATCCAGCATGGTTTACTACATCCTTTGCAGTTGAAAATGTTGGTGCATAACATAACTCTAAATCTTTTAAATCTTCTACAGTTGCACCAAATTTTATAAGAGTTGCTATAACATCTATTCTTTTGTCTACACTTCCTTTACCTATAGCTTGTGCTCCTAGTATTTTTCCTGTTGGTACTTCAAATATTAATTTAAAGTGCATTGGACTTGCTCCTGGCATTAATCCAACTTTATCTGAAGGTATAACCCTTGCAACTTCATAGTCTATATTAATGTCTAATTCCTTTATCATATTTTCATTAAGACCAGTAGATGCTCCATTTAAATCAAATACTTTTATAACTGAAGAACCTATAAATCCAGTATTTCTAACTTGAATATTGTTTATATGATCTGCAACAGCTCTTGCTTGTTTTTGAGCAGGCCCTGCAAGTGGCAATCTAGTCTTTCTATGAGTTAAAGCGTTATATACTTCTATTGCATCCCCTACTGCATATATGTCTTTATCATTTGTACAGTAATTATGGTCTACCTTTATAGATCCATTTTCACCTATATCTAACCCTGCTTGTTTAGCTAACTTATTATCAGGAGTAACTCCTATAGCCATAATAACTACGTCTGACTTTATTTTTCTTCCTGAATTTAAAACAGTATGTCCATCTTCAAATGCTACTACCTTATCTTCTAATATTAAGTTAACTCCTTTATCATCTAACTCTTTATGAAGTATTTGTACCATATCATAGTCAAATGGCTTCATTATTTGCTTAGATGCTTCTATTAATGTTACATCATATCCAGCTTCTCTAAGATTTTCAGTAACTTCAACTCCTATAAATCCTCCACCTATTACAGTTACTTTATTTTCATATGACTTATTAGCAAAATATTTTAATTTTGCTATATCAACAACATTTCTAACTGTAAATACATTTATATTTTCAATTCCAGGTATATTAGGTACTATTGGATTTGCACCAGGAGATAATATTAACTTATCGTAACTTTCTTCATACTCTTTATTATTTATTAAATCTTTAACTTTAATTTTTTTATTTGTTCTATCTATATCTATAACTTCATTATTTATTCTTGTATCTATTCTATATTGATTAAAGAACTTATCTGGTTGCATAAGAACTAAAGACTCTGCATCCTCTATAACTTCACTTAAGTGATATGGTAAACAGCAATTTGAGAAAGATACATGTGGCCCTTTTTCAAACATTATTATTTTATCATTTTCATTAAGTCTTCTAAGCCTAGCAGCAGCTGAAGCTCCACCTGCAACTCCACCTACTATTAAAATTTTCCTACTCAATTTCTTCACCTCTTTGAAATATTTTTTATAATATTAATTACTCGTTAATTTTATATCAAACCTATATTTAAATATTAACATAGTTTTTATATCATTTTATATAAGTATTTGTTATATATGATAACGTTTTGTTATATAATGTATTTATTGTAAGAATTAATTATCATTATTTGAAAAACTTTTAGGAGAGTGTTTATGAATCTTATACATTTACGTTCGTTTTACAATACTGTTAAATTTAAAAGTATATCTAAAGCTGCTAAGATGCTTCACTTAAGTCAGCCTGGTCTTAGTATGCAAATCCAAAGTCTTGAAAATACTCTTGGAGTATGTCTATTAAATAGAGGACGTCGAGGCGTTGAACTTACTGAAGAAGGTAAGATAGTTTATGATTATGCAGATGCTATATTAGCACTTGAAGATAATATACATCTTTCTTTAAAAAAACTTGAAGAAAGAAATACTGATTTAAATATAGGTTCATGTAGGAGTATGGGGGACTATGCCCTTCCTTGTACTTTATATACTTTTAAACAAATATACAGTGATATAAATATATCCATGCATATAGATAGTACTTTTTCAATTATAAAAAAAATACAAGATATGACCCTAAACTTAGGAATAATTCAAGAATCATCTGTTCCTAATGACTTAGAATGTGTATCTATACTTTCTGATGAACTTGTTTTAGTTGCAAGTCCAGATTCTACTTATAATAAAATATCTATAGATGATATTTATAATATACCAATAGTAATGAGAGAAGATTCATCTGCTACTAGGCTTAATTTAGAGAATATACTTAGAAAAAATGGTTTAGATGTTGATAAACTAAATATAATATTTTCATTTAATTCCCCTGAAGCAATAAAACAATCTGTAGTTTCTGGTAGAGGACTTTCTTTTGTTCCTAAAATTACAATTAGACAAGAACTTAGAAATCAAACTCTAAAAAAAGTTGATGTAAAAGAATTAGATACTAAATTTAATTATTATATATCTTATAGAAAAAATCATAAATTTAGTAAATCAGAAGAAATTTTTATGAAATTTATAACATCTAAATCTAGATGTTTTTGTTATTAGTAAAAATAGGTGCCTTATTCTAACTATAAAAGTTGTTTAAGGCACCTATTTTTTAAAACATGTTTTCTATAACCCTTTGTAGCATTTTCATATATCCAGCTTTATTTATATCTTTATTATTTACTAAGTCCACTTTCCCTATAGACTTTTTATTTTGATATATTTCCATCTGTCCAAGTACACTTCCCTTTTTGATAGGAAGTTTTAGGTTTTCATTTAACTTAACTTTTCTTTCAAAGTTTTTATTTCCACCCTTTTTGATTAAAAGGCTTAAATCATCTTTTGCAACTAATTCTATATTTTCATCTTCAGCTTTATCTATCTTTATGTTTGCTATTTTATCATCTTTTGTACAAAGATTAACACTTTCATAATTTGCAAATCCATAGTTTAGTAAGTTAGAAGAATCTTTAAATCTTTCTGGTGAAGTTTCTGCACCTAATGTTACTGCTATTAAATGAGTATTTCCTCTTTTAGCTGATGCAGATAAACAATATTTTGCTTGTTGTGTAAATCCTGTTTTAACACCTGTTGTACCTTGATAGTGTTTTACCATCTTATTAGTATTAGCAAGTCCTACTTCTACCTTTTTCTTTCCTACTACAACCTTGTCCATCCAAGTTGTAAGGTACTTACTTATAGCTTCATGCTTTAATAACTCTCTAGACATTAAAGCTATATCATAAGCAGTAGTGTAGTGATTATCAACTGGAAGACCATTAGTGTTTACAAAGTTAGTATCCTTCATACCTAATTCTTTAGCCTTTTTATTCATCATATCTACAAAGCCTTCTACACTTCCTCCAATATGTTCTCCCATAGCTACACAAGCATCATTTGCTGATGCTACTGCTATACCTTTTATTAACGTATCTACATCTTGTACTTCTCCAGCTTCTAAAAATATCTGACTTCCACCCATACTAGATGCATTTTCACTTATTTGCACTTCATCTGTTAATTTTAGCTTACCACTTTCTAGTGC